>JBIKZM010000063.1:0-7099 GCA_044354735.1 Crocinitomicaceae bacterium | reverse complement strand
CAATTCGTCTGACTTGGCAATGAGTTTGTCTAGACTATCGGCGTCTACGCGTGCAAAACTGATGTTTTCGTGGCTTTGCTCCAATTTAGAGATCCAGTGCGGTGCAAGTGGGCCATCGAGCAATAAAACAGAATAACCGCGTTCTTTGGCCTTCTTGACAAATGCGTATTGTTCTTCGGCATCGTTGGTGTACAAGAAAACAGTTTTGTTGTTTTTGTCGGTTTGCAAGACTTTAACTTTGTCTAGGTATTCTTGCTGTGTGAAGCACTCGTTGTCAGTGGTTTTGAACAAACTGAAATCTTTGGCTTTTTCGGCAAATTTCTCCTCTGACAACATACCATATTGGACAAAAACCTGAAGATCTGGCCATTTGGCTTCAAAATCAGCGCGGTCTTTTTTGAACATCTCGGCCAATTTATCAGCTACTTTTTTAGTGATGTGGGCAGATATTTTCTTGACGTTGCCATCGCTTTGCAAATACGAGCGAGACACATTCAGTGGAATATCTGGAGAATCGATGACACCGTGTAACAATGTCAAAAATTCAGGGACAATTTCAGCTACGCTATCGGTGATGAAAACTTGATTGCTGTAGAGATTGATTTTGTTGCGCTGCACCTCGACGTTTTCCTTGATTTTTGGAAAATAAAGAATACCGGTGAGGTTGAAAGGATAATCAACGTTCAAGTGGATATGAAAGAGCGGCGCCTCAAATGTCATTGGGTAGAGCTCGCGGTAAAATTGGTCGTAGTCTTCTTGTTTGAGGTCTACAGGCGCTTTTGTCCAGGCCGGGCTAGGGTTATTGACTTGGTTGGGCACATCGATAGACACGCGCTTGAGCTCACCTTTGTCGTCTTTTTCGCCTTCTGGTGAATCGATGTATTCTGCTTTGGTGCCAAAAATTACCGGAATAGGTAAGAATTTGCAGTATTTATCCAAGATGCCTTGAACGCGTTGTCTTTCTAAAAACTCAGCAGACTCTTCTGTGATGTACAAAACGATGTCTGTGCCGCGGCTATCTTTTTCAATGTCGATGAGCGTGTATTCTGGTGAGCCATTGCTCTCCCACTGTACGGCCTGAGCACCTTCATAACGCGCAAGGGTGCGGATCTGCACTTTCTCTGCTACCATAAAAGCCGAGTAGAAGCCCAAACCAAAATGACCAATAATCTGCTCTGCACCTTCTTTGCCTTTGTATTTTTCTACAAATTCTTCGGCGCCAGAAAAGGCAATTTGATTGATGTATTTGTCGATTTCCTCAGCAGTCATGCCAATTCCGTTGTCGCGGATGGTGAGCGTTTTGGCTTCTTTATCGAGTAGCACCTCAACTTTTATATCGCCGAGCTCCCCTTTGAATTCGCCATTTTTAGCCAACACATGGAGTTTTTGAGAGGCATCAACCGCATTGGATACCAACTCACGCAAGAAAATTTCGTGATCTGAGTAAAGGAATTTTTTAATGATCGGAAAGATGTTTTCCGTCTGAACATGAATTTGACCTGTTTTCATTGTGTTTCTATTTTTATGCATTCTCTTACTCAATAAAAATGCCACAGCGCAAATGCTGCCATTTTGACAAGCAAGTGCGTTTTTTTTGTCAATTTTGCAGTATGAAATATGCGATCATTACCGGTGCAAGTTCGGGCTTTGGTGCGGCCACGGCAAAAGAACTACAAAATATGGGCTACGGTTTGGTCCTACTCGCCCGCAGGGCAGAACGCCTTGAAGCGCTCAAAAATGAACTGAGCCAAACGCCTGTATACATTGCACAACTCGATGTTTGTCAGGAGGCGCAAGTCAAGCAAGTCATTGCCGACTTACCCAAGGAAATCGCAGACAACATTTTTATTTTAGTCAATAATGCAGGTTTGGCTGTGGGCAGAGGCCCTTTAGACACAGGTCTTTCTGAGGACTGGAACCGCATGCTTGATACCAACGTCAAAGGCTTGCTTTACATGAGCCATGCCGTTATTCCGCTGCTCAAAAAGCATCCGTTTAGCCACCTCATCAATATTTCTTCCATTGCAGGCAAAGAAGTATATGCCGGCGGAAATGTATACTGCGCCAGTAAACACGCCGTAGATGCACTTTCCAAAGCGCTTCGCATAGACTTGCTACCGCATCAAATTAAAGTGAGTAACATTGCCCCAGGAGCAGCCGAAACTGAGTTTTCACTGGTCCGCTTCAAAGGTGATGCTGACACGGCAGAAAGCGTCTACGAAGGTTTCGAAGCGCTACAAGCAACTGATATCGCCCAAACCATCGCTTTTATTGTCAGCCGACCTGCGCACGTCAGTATTGCCGATATCACAATAATGCCAAGCGCCCAGGCCAACGGCAGTCTTTTTCATAAAAAATAAACAGCAAGCAACAATAACATGAGTTCTTTCAACAATTATGCTTTTGCAGGAAAACGCGCCATTGTGCGCGTAGACTTCAACGTGCCAATGGACAAAACTACGGGCCTTATTGCCGACGATAAACGCATCCGCGCCGCCTTACCTACGCTTCAACATATCCTCAAAAATGGCGGAAGCGTTGTGCTCTTGTCTCACTTTGGCAGACCAAAAAACGGCCCAGAAGCTATTTTTTCACTTACTCAAATCTCTGCTCAAGTCAGTAAAATTCTTGGTGTACCCGTACTTTTTGCCAATGACTGCATTGGTCAGGAAGCTTTCGAATTGAGCAAAAACCTACAGCCAGGCCAAGTATTGCTGCTCGAAAACGTAAGGTTCTATAAAGAAGAAACCGCTGGCGATACCGATTTTGCTCAAAAATTAGCCCAACACGGCGATTGCTATGTCAACGACGCATTTGGCGCAGCGCACCGCGCGCACGCCAGTACTACCCAATTAGCCTCTTTTTTTCCGCAAGATAAAATGGCCGGCCTACTCATGAATGCCGAAATCGAAAACGCACGCAAAGTATTGCATCATGCCGAAAGGCCATTTACAGCCATTGTTGGTGGCGCTAAAGTATCGGACAAAATTCTCATCGTAGAAAACCTACTGAACTTGGCCAATCACATCATCATTGGCGGAGGCATGGCCTACACTTTCTATAAAGCAATGGGTGGCCAAATAGGCAATTCTTTATGTGAAGCCGACCGCTTGGATACTTGCTTAGGTATCCTGAACAAAGCAAAAGTGAAAGGCGTTCAAATTCACCTGCCTATAGATGCCGTTGCGGCTGATCGCTTTGCTGCAGACGCTCAGACGCAAGTTTCGCCTTCAAATGCAATTGCAGACGGCTGGATGGGGCTAGATATCGGACCTGAAGCTGTCAAAGCTTTTAGCGCGGTCTTGCTAGAGAGCAAAACCATTTTGTGGAATGGCCCAATGGGTGTTTTTGAAATGCCTGCTTTTGAAAACGGAACCAAAAGCATTGCGCACGCCGTAGCAGAAGCCACAAAAAATGGTGCGTTTAGCCTCATTGGTGGCGGAGATAGCGCCGCTGCTGTACAGCAATTTGAACTCAGCGAACAAGTGAGTTATGTGAGTACCGGTGGAGGCGCGCTCTTGGAATATTTTGAAGGAAAAACCTTACCTGGCGTTCAGGCCTTGGAGGCTTAGAATTTTTTGACGACGTCTACAAGGCGATTGGAATAACCCGCCTCGTTGTCATACCAACCCGCTACTTTGATCAGGCCATTAAATACAATGGTGAGGCCTGCGTCAAATACAACACTGTGTGGGTTGCCCAATACATCAACAGATACAATCGGATCTTCGGTGTACTGCATAATGCCTTTCAGCGGCCCTTCGGCTGCCGTTTTCATGGCTGCATTGATTTGCGCTGCAGTGATTTCAGATTTGGTCACGAGCGTCATTTCGGTTACCGAACCGTCTGAAACTGGTACACGAAAGCTTCCGCCTGTTATTTTACCCTTTAAATCCGGAAAAATACGTGTAATGGCCTTGGCTGCGCCGGTTGAAGTCGGGATAATGCTATTGGCTGCTGCGCGTGCGCGACGCAAGTCTTTGTGCGGGGCGTCGTGGAGGCGTTGGTCTGAGGTATAGCTGTGCACCGTTGAAATATAAGCAACGTCTATATCCAATAAATCTTTGAGGACCTTCACCATTGGCGCCGCGTTGTTGGTGGTGCAAGAAGCGTTGGAAACCACCGTACTTGTCCAGTCGATTTGATTGTCATTGACACCCAAAACTACAGATGGAATATCTTCGTCGTTGGCAGGCGCACTAATGACAACGTGCTTGGCACCACCCACCAAATGCTTGGAGGCCGCCTCGCGCGTCAGGAACAAACCAGTGGCTTCAATGACAATCTCTACGCCATATGCAGCCCAATTGATGAGCTCGGGGTTGCGCTCACTAATGAACACTAATTTTTTGCCATTCTCAAACACTAAAGTGTTATCGACAATCTGAAAAGAAAGACCAAAAGGCCCGTGAATGCTGTCGTATTTGAGTAAATGTGCGAGTGTTTTGACATCGGCTAGGTCATTGACGAGCGCGACGTTAATTTGTGGGTCTTGTAAGGCAATTCTTGTAAAACAGCGCCCAATTCTTCCAAATCCATTTACACCTACAGTTTTCATCTTTGAGTTATTGTTGTCATTACAAAAATAACAATAAAAAAGAAAAAGTGTTCAAATGACACTTTGAACACTTTTTATATTGATTATCAATAAGTTAATTAAATATCAGTCTGTAATTACCACTTTAATTTGTTCTGAATATTTTTTGGAACAGCCTCTTTATGCAAATAAATATTGATGGTCTTGTACTTGAAGTAATTTTCAGAAACGTAGAGATAGCCTTTTGGCATATTGCTAGTTCCCCAAGAATTTTTAACCATGAAATAACGCGTGCCGTTTTGATCGGTGTACAGCCCAACAATGTGCATGCCGTGGTCGTCGGTGGTGGTTTTGTTATCGTAGCCTTTTTGACGAAGCTCTGGGGTAATGACCATTTCTTTCATTGGTTCCAAAAAAGCATTTGATCTGCGCTCTGCGCCACCGTCATTGAAGCGTTTGTCGTCTTTGCCAATTACTTCAATCATGGCAGGGTCAGCAGGTACAATGGCCAATCCGTTTTTGAAACTAAAGCCTTTTTCAGAGACGTCGGCGCCCCAAGCAATTGTGTAGCCATTTTTAAGCGCTGCAATGGTCACCTCAACGAGTTCATCCATGCTGACATTATAGCTTTTGCCCCAAGCCCAGTTGTCTGGGATTTCGAGCATACACTCGCTGTACATTGGGTGATTGGTAAAAGAAGTCAAGGACACATAGTTTTTCATGTCTAGACCCAATGAAGCAGCATATGATTTTGGCGTATAGCGCTCTCCATTCCATTGGAAAGTTTCGATATCCTTGCCAATACCACGGTTGAGAATGTCGTTGTACTTGCGTTTCCAGTCGTCGGTGATGCCTTCTGGCGCACCAAGTCTGGATATCATATCTGACATAAGTGTGTTGAGTTGATTGAACATTTCGCCATGATTGTACGTATTGGCTTCATTCAAACCAGTATACACCTCATATGGCACCACGCCAAACTTCTCGATAACGAGCGGTACATCGTGAAATGCTCCACCTTCGCTGAAATTCACTTTTCCGTCCATACGGATGTATTTTTCTGCCTTGAGTTCATAAGCCTTGCGCACGACATACATTTCGGACAATACCACTGGGCTTTTGGTCAGGCGTTGAATTTCTGATTCAAAAAAGCTGGTCGCCGAAAAAGACCAACAAGTACCGGTCTGGCCTTGACTTTGAACAGGTGTGGCGTCTAGTTGAACGAGTTGTTTAAATTGGTATTTACTCCCCTCTACATTGGTAGTTTGAGCAAATAATAAGGAAGTACTGACCCCGATGGATAGGATGAAGCTAAAGGTTTTTTTCATGCGTAAATTTTAGTTGTTGAGCACCCAACCTTGCAAGCCACGCGCAGCCGCTTGTTGCTGGAGTTGCTGGAGTTCTGTTAGATTTTGGGCAGCACCTGCACTCACTTTGGTCAGTGGGCCGTTTTGGATGAGCCTTGCTGAAAAGCCATCGCGCTGTAATTTGAGCTGTAAATTTTGGGCGTTCTGCAAATTGGAGAAACAACCTACAATGAAATCATAAGCGGCAGGCGAAGCCAGAACAGCCGGAACAGCCGGAACTTTGACCACAAAAGTAAAACCGGGTTGCCATTCGTAAGCCTCAAAACGAGTTTTAGCGCCTTTTTGAAATTCGAGGGCAGTTGGTTTTTGGGACGCTGCGGCGGTGTAATCTAGGCTAGATTTAGCATAGGCAGGCGCATCTTGCTGGTGCAGTGGATTGAAATCAGAACTTGAGAATAAACCTGATTGCAAAGCATTGGTTTGAGTAGGAATCCAGAAGGAGTAAAAAGCAAAAGGAAGTATGCATGCTGCAGCTGCAACGCGCGTCCAGTTGATTTTGTTTGGAGCCAAGTTTGGCTGTAGTTCAATAATTGGGGTTTCTTGAGCTGCTTGAATGGGTTGTGCTACAAAGTTGAGGTTGGCTAGGCCATATGAAGACAAGAGTAAGTTGAAAAAGCGGTCTTGCTCAAATGAAATTTGGCCATCGGGTTGTTTAGAGAAAGTACCGAGCTTGGGCAATTGGATGGTTTCTCCGGCAGACAGTTGGCGTTGAAGCGCATCTGTATGGGCAAGTAATTGTGTTTTGGCTTCTTCGTAATAAAGACCGTGTAAGCGAGCGTATTCTGCGAGCAGCAAGCCGTCGTCTGTGAGTAAGAAGCGATTGAAAAGGAGCGCTTTTCTGGGTGGAGAAAGAAAGCCCTTTTCGAGATCAATTTCGGCAGCTACTTGCTTTGCGACAAAGCCCCCAAAACCCGGCACAACCACACAGTTGTGTCTGAGTAAAAGTTGAATAATGATATCTTCAAAACCCTGCATCTAACAAATCTACAAAAGTCTGAGCAGATTACAAAAAAGGCAATACTTTTTCTAGATCGGCAGGGACGTCGATGTTGGGTGTTTCGATGTCGGTATGGACCAGGCGAATATGATAGCCGTAATATAGCCAGCGCAATTGCTCTAAGGATTCGGCCTGCTCGAGTGCACATGGGGCCAAACTGGCAAGCTGAGAGAGCACTTCGCTTTTGTAGGCATAGAG
>JBIKZM010000062.1:0-7187 GCA_044354735.1 Crocinitomicaceae bacterium | reverse complement strand
TAATTGTTGCGACAACAACGCCGTCTGCTGAAATTTGGGTGTTGTTTTGAATAGCAACCACATAGATTTTGTCGGGCCCATTTAAATAACCCTTCAAAATGATATATTCGTTGCCCAACACCTGATTTGGGATAAGTTGGTCTCCCATGAGGTCTGCACAGCCGCCATAAGGCGCACCGCTCATTGAATCATCATGGAGTGTGTCTGCAACAGGTAAATTGCTACTTATTGTTGAGCCACTTAAGTGTTGGTTGGCGAGAATAGAAATTGCTTCTGCCGAAAAAGTTTCACCTTTTTGAAGAACAATCGAGAAGGGGATATTGGCAGCATGACCAACAATAGCTTGTTTTGGGTTGATGGTGATCACCGTGTTGTTTTGTGTGGCAACAATATTGAATCCAGAACGCGCATAGGAGGCATTGTTGAGGAAGTTCTGAGCAGGAACTACAAAGGCCGTCCCGAGTGAATTCTTTCCTTTTAAAGCAAAGATATCGGGGTTGCAGTTGCAGGTAGGTGTTACTTCATAATAGGCCATAATAGGCGCGCTAGCTAAAATTTTAAAACCAAAAGGTAGCACGGTATTGGCGGGCTTGTTTTCAATTTGATCAATCCAAGTGGTTAAATTGAGTGTTTGTGCATCGTTGGCTCCTAAATTAAGGACTTGTGTGGGGAAGAGGGGGTTGGCAGGTTGGCTCACCGTAATGGTCGCAGCTTGGTTGAGCGTAGCAAAGCGAAATACGATAGGGCGATCGCCGTGACTCTGCGCCACCTCAGGAGCCACAAACCAAAATAAGGTATCTAATTGCGCACTTGCACTGAATTGAACAAAGAAGAGGGATAAAAAAATTAGATATCTCATAAGGATTTACTTTAGTACCTTAAAATTAAGGACTTACTTCTGTAGATGCAATCTTTTCAATGCAATTTAATCCGTCAATGGCTGCTGACACGATACCGCCAGCATAACCAGCGCCTTCGGCAATTGGATAAAGATTGGCAATTTGGGTATGCTGAAAACTTAAGGGGTCTCGGGGGATTAAAACCGGGGAGGAAGTGCGCGATTCTGGCGCGTGTACAACAGCATCGTTGGTGATGAACCCCGGCATTTTTTGATCAAAATCAAGGAAGGCCTGTCTGAGGCGCACGTACACAAACGCAGGGAAAATATCCTTAAGGTTGACACTTACAATTCCAGGTTGATAAGAAGATCTTGGAAAAGAAGTGCTCAGGGTGCCGTTTACAAAATCTGCAAGACCTTGTGCAGGCACTTTTTGCGTTTGCCCAGCCGCTTGCCAACATCGTTTTTCTATCTCCTTTTGAAAGTTTAAGCAAACCATGGGGTCATGGTCGTTTTCAAAGTCTGAAGGCTCAATGCCTACGACTATTCCCGAGTTCGCATAGATGTTATTGCGTTTAGAAGGAGACCAACCATTGGTAACGACCTCTCCCTCTGCAGTAGCGCAAGGCGCAATGATGCCACCTGGGCACATGCAAAAAGAATACACACCGCGGTCGTTGACTTGCGTGACCAAACTATAAGAGGCTGGGGGTAAGTAGGCATCATTGAGCCTGCCGTGGTACTGTAAGCCGTCGATATAAGCTTGGGTGTGTTCTACCCGAACGCCTAAGGCAAATGGTTTGGCTTTGATTTCGATGTTGCGCTGCGCTAAAAGTGTAAAGATGTCTCTTGCGGAGTGGCCTGTAGCGAGGATAAGTTTTGAAACGGCAATGGGCTTGGTATGATTGATTTGAATCTGGACAATTTGTCCGTTGGAAATTTCGATATCAGTGAGTTTATGCTCAAAGTGGATTTCACCACCTGAAGCAATGATTTGCTCGCGGATGGCTTCAATGAGTTGTGGCAGTTTATTGGTGCCAATGTGTGGATGCGCATCGACGAGGATGTCTTCTTTGGCGCCAAATTGAACGAGCCACTCCAGTACTTTCTGGACATCGCCACGTTTTTTAGAGCGCGTGTAGAGTTTGCCATCCGAATAAGTGCCGGCCCCGCCCTCGCCAAAACAATAATTGGATTCGGGGTTGAGCTCATGGGATTTAGTGAGTTTGGCGAGGTCGCGCCTGCGCGCGCGGACATCTTTTCCGCGTTCAAACACGATTGGTTTAAGCCCTTGCGTCACTGCTTGCAACGCGGCAAAGAGTCCGGCGGGGCCGGCACCAATAATGTGCACAAACGGCGCATCTGGTGCCAGACACTCAAATTTTTGGGCCTCAAAACGAGGCGCAAGCGCAGTGTCGGTAGCAACCTCAAAGCTCGCATTGACTTTAATTTGTCTTTGCCGCGCATCTATACTGCGCTTGCGCCAACGAAATTCAAGGGGTGCTTGGGTATCTAGTTCGAGTTCTTTGCGGATGCGCTGCTCCAAAAAGTTGTGGTCTTGGGCTTCTTCAGGGCTACATACAAAGTTGACAATCTGACTCATCCTTCAAAAATCAAGGAGAAATACCAAGCGCGATTGTAGAGCTGATCTATCGGATTAGATACAGGAGTGAAGTCCTGGATAAAACTACTCTTGAAACCATGACTGTATTTGAGTTCTAGACCAAACTTAAAGTAGGGTGCAAAAAATTCGATACCCGCTCCAATTTGTCCTTGCCAATCATTCTTTTTGATTTTGACAAAAGGGTCGTAAAAATTTTGAGAGGCGTCTTGCTGAGACTGCAGGTCTATGGCGTATTGCATGCCAAAAAGGGAGTAAGCCGTAAAGTTGTTGTAGCGCTTCGTTCTAAATTGGAGCATCATGGGAAACTCAAGGTTGGTTGAATTGACGCGTTGTTGGCCGCTACCATTTAAAAACCAAATGGTATCGAGACTTTTATAGTTGAGCACACGCTCTTGAAAAGAAAGCGTTGGGATGAAGCGAAAACGAATGGTGGGTGTACCAAGTTTGATGGTGGTCAGGATGCCGATTTGCCCTCCAGGTTGGGCATCGTTGGTGAGGGAGAGTAATTGGTATTGGTTGTAGGCATTAGGTTTGGGCATGACAGTGAAGTCAGAACTATTGACACCAAGCATAAAGCCAAAATGAATAAAGCGTTTGTCGAAATTTTTATAACGCTGCTGTTTTTGCGTTTGGGCCACGGTGGTCAAACTGCACAAAAAACAAAAATAGAGGAGCAAACGCATGTCAGGGAAACGATTCTAGAGGTGGTTTATTGTTGAGCGGGCTTCTGGCCAATATAAATACTGGCAATGCCGCCACTTAAGCGAATTTGTTTGTGTGCATGATAACCCACTTTTTGAAGTACGTTCATGAAATCAGCTCCTTCTGGAAACGCGGCAACGCTCTCAGGTAAATAGGTGTAAGCGCGCTCATCTTTGGAGATGTATTTGCCAAATAGCGGAATGAGTACTTTTGAATAAAAACCGAATAGTTGCTTGATCGGAAAGGCTTTGGGTTTAGAGAACTCAAGAATAACTGCCTGGCCTCCAGGTTTAAGGATACGCAGCATTTCGCCGAGTCCTTTTTCTAAATTTTCGTAGTTGCGTACGCCAAAACCAACGGTGATGGCGTCAAATGTTGCGTCTTCAAAAGGCATGTTTTCGGAGTCGCCGAGTTGCATATCTATTACGTGATCAAACGCGCGTTTTTTCATTTTTTGCTTGCCAACTTCTAGCATCCCGGAAGAGATATCCATGCCAATGATTTTATCCGGATGGAGCTCAAGGCAAGCAATCGCGAAGTCACCGGTACCTGTTGCCAAATCTAAGATGACTTTAGGCTGTTGTTGCTGAAGCTGTTTGACCGCTTTTTTGCGCCAGAGGTGGTCAATACCCAAAGACAAGAAGTGATTCAAGAAATCGTAGTTGGCAGAGATGTTGTTGAACATTTGCGCAACCTCTTCTTTTTTCGATTGGCCAGAGTCATATGGCTTGACTACTTTTTGAGACATAGCTTAAGAGATGAGTTGGAGTGCTTCTTCAAGCAACTTTTGTTTGTTGATACTGACTACACCAGGCTGTTCACAGACCAAACCGCCTGCTAGATTAGCGATTGCTGCAATGATATTGGGCGACGCACCACAAATGAGGCAAAGGCAGGTGGTAGCAATGACGGTATCACCCGCGCCAGATACATCGGCGATATTGCGCAAATGTGCAGGGTGATGGTGATGGGTTTGCCCGTCGTAGAGTTGAACGCCGTGTTGGGAAAGCGTCACAAACGTGTAGCGAGATTGTAGTTGGTGTTGCAATTGTTCGATGGCATTTTGCAGCGCACTTGGATCTTTTTGATAGTTGAAGTCTATTTGCAAGCCTTCTTTGAGTTCTTTGAGGTTGGGTTTAAAGAGCGTACAACCAGTATAAGCCAAGAAGTTTTTCTTTTTGGGATCCACGACGATAGGAATTTGCCTTGCATTTGCTTCTGCAATAAGCCAATGGATGAGCTCTGTGGTGAGTACGCCTTTGTTGTAGTCTTCTAACAAAATGCCGTCGATTCCTTGATCAAGAAGTAAATGAACATGCTTTTGAAGTGCCGAGGTTTCTTTTGAGCTCAGGTCATGTTGGTCTTCGGAGTCTATGCGCAACATTTGCTTGCCATTGGAGAGCACTCTTGTTTTGATGGTTGTTTTTCTTTCGGTCGAAACGACAAGTGCAGCGGTCTGAATACCTGATTTTTGAAGCATTTGCTCCAGCTCTTGGCCCGCAGGATCTTGACCGATGACACTGGCGAGATGCGCCTCAGCTCCCAGCGCAATAAGGTTGAGCGCTACGTTGCCAGCGCCGCCAATCCGGTGTTCTTGTGTTTGTAAGTCAACAACAGGAACAGGTGCTTCGGGGCTCATGCGGTGAACTTGCCCATGATAGTAGGCGTCGGTCATGACGTCGCCAATGACCAAAACGCGCTTGCCGTTAAAGGCTTCAAAGAGTTCCTGTAGTTGCATTGTTTATTGGAGTTGTGCCAATGCGTTGGAGATGCGGTCTACCGCTTTTTGCAGTGTTTCTTCTGAGGCTGCGTAACTGATTCTAAAGCAATTTGGATCGCCGAAAGCGGCACCACCCACACAAGCTACCAAAGCGACCTCCAATAAATACATGCAGAGGTCATCGGAATTGTGGATGATTTGGCCTTTGTAACTTTTTCCAAAATAAGCAGAACAGTCTGGGAAGACATAAAATGCGCCTCCCGGATGATTGACCTTCAAGCCTGGGATGCTTTTGAGCCCCCTTAAGATGAGGTTGCGCCGGCTTTCAAATGCAGCGATCATGTCTTTGAGTACAATTGGGTCTGCATTCATAGCGGCAATTGCAGCGCGCTGTGTGATCGAGCAAGTAGCTGACGTAAACTGACCTTGCACTTTATCGCAGGCAGCAGCAATTTCTTTTGGTGCGCCGATATAGCCCAAACGCCAGCCGGTCATGGCCCATGCTTTGGACACGCCATTGACGGTAACCACTTGGTTGTAGATTTCTGTAAACTGCGCCAGGCTTTCGTGTTTGCCAATAAAATTGATGTGCTCGTATATTTCGTCCGACATGGCTACCACTTGTGGGTATTTGGCCAAAACGCGCGCGAGGTCTTGGAGTTCTTCTTTACTATACACCGAGCCCGTTGGGTTACACGGTGTAGAAAACATGAATAATTTTGTTTTAGGGGTAATGGCAGCCTCGAGTTCGGCGCCTGTGATTTTAAAGTCGTTGTCTATGCTCGCTGAAATGACTACCGGCACACCATCAGCTACTTTTACGATTTCTAGATAAGAAACCCAATATGGAGCGGGTATAATGACTTCGTCTCCGGGATTGATCAAGCTCAGCACCAAATTGGCAATACTTTGTTTGGCGCCTGTCGATACTACTATCTGGTCTTTTGTATAGGTGAGGTTGTTGTCTCGGAGAAATTTATGTGCAATGCTTTCGCGTAGGTCGTCGTAACCCGGAACCGGCGTGTAAGTGGTGTAGTTTTGTTCCAATGCCTCAACAGCTGCAGCTTTGATGAATTCAGGTGTATGAAAATCAGGCTCGCCCAAAGAGAGTGAAATAACATCTTTTCCTTGAGACTTTAGTTCACGGCTTTTTTTAGCCATTGCAATGGTTGCAGACTCTTCCATTGCCAGTAAACGTTCAGATAATTGAATCATGAAATAGGGTTTGTGCAAAGGTAGTAATTTGTGCCGAATAGACTTACCTTTGCATTATGCGTATTGATATTCTTACTGTGCTCCCGGAGTTACTCACGAGCCCTTTTGCCGCCTCGATTATGCAACGTGCCCAAACCAAAGGTCATGTCGAAATCCATTTGCACAACCTACGCGATTACGCAGACAACAAACACCGCAATATAGACGACTACCAATACGGTGGTGGAGCCGGAATGGTGATGAGCGTTGTGCCAATAGCCAAAGCAATAGAGAGCTTGCAGGCGGAGCGCCAATACGACGATATTATTTACATGACGCCAGACGGTGATTTGCTCGAACAAACTACTTGTAACCAACTTTCTTTGGCGCAAAACCTCTTGATTTTGTGTGGCCACTACAAAGGTGTTGATCAGCGCGTTCGCGATTTGTATGTCACCAAAGAAATTTCGATTGGTTCTTATGTCTTGAGTGGGGGAGAACTCGCTGCGGCTATTGTTGTCGATGCGGTGGTGCGCCTTATTCCGGGTGTGCTCAACGACGAAACGTCAGCACTTACCGATTCTTTTCAAGATGGCCTGTTGGCGCCACCTGTTTACACGCGCCCACCAGAGTTCAAGGGTTTAGAGGTGCCTGCGGTCTTGCTGGGTGGCAATCCAAAAGAGGTAGAGGCCTGGCGTGAAGCGCAGGCATATGCCAGAACCAAAGACAAACGCCCCGATCTATTAGAAGAATAAGTGATTTTTTTCTATTATGTAAAGTTCAATTTATTGTTTAATTGAACTTAACTTAAATGCTAATCTTCAAGTATTTGAATGTTGGCAAATCTCAATAAAACTGTTTTAGATCCGTGCTGTGGAAAGAAGATTGTTGCTTTTTTGTCGGCACCCTGACCCTCTAATTTGAGCACCTTGCCTTTGCCAAAGCGGTCGTGCATGATGTTGTGACCAACTATGATGGCAAGTGTGTTTTCTGAACTTGCAGGCGCCTTGCTTTGGCTCACTTCTTTTAAGGAGCGCAATTGGGGCGCGTTGGGCATTGGTTTGTTGAGCCCTCCAGTAAAGCTGCGCTCAAAACCACCCGAACCCATT
>JBIKZM010000061.1:0-7205 GCA_044354735.1 Crocinitomicaceae bacterium | reverse complement strand
GAGCTTGCCGTTTCCTTCTGAGATAAGGCTCTCAATAAATAGGATGTCACCACCAGCGGCTGTCCAGGCGAGGCCCGTAACTACGCCGGCAACATCGTTGTTGTCGTATTTGGTGCGCATGCGGCCCGCACCCAAAAAGGTGAAGAGGTCTGCGCTTGCAAGTTTGGGCTCAAAGGTTTCTTCCATGGCAATCTGACGGGCGCGGTTGCGCACCAATTTGGCCACAATTTTATCTAGGCCGCGCACGCCTGACTCAAAGGTGTAGGACTCAATGATTTGTTGCCACAACTTTTTTTCGATGGAAATGTCGTTTTTTTGAATGCCGTGTGCAGTGATTTGCTTAGGCAATAAGTGACGCTTTGCAATTTCAATTTTTTCTTCGAGGGTATAACCATTGACTTCAATGATTTCCATGCGGTCTAGTAAAGGACTTTGTATGCTTTGAAGGTTGTTCGCAGTTGCAATAAACAATACTTTAGATAAATCAAATTCGGTTTCGACGTAGTTGTCATAAAAATTACCGTTTTGCTCTGGGTCTAGGACTTCTAGCAGGGCAGAAGAGGGGTCGCCGTGGTTGCTGCGGCCCAATTTATCGATTTCATCCAACACAAAAACAGGGTTGGCTGTTTCTGTTTTTTTGATGTTTTGCATGATGCGACCCGGCATGGCGCCGATATAGGTTTTGCGGTGTCCGCGGATTTCAGCTTCGTCGTGCAGGCCACCGAGCGACATTCTGACATATTTGCGCCCTAGTGCTTCGGCTATAGACTTACCTAACGAAGTTTTACCCACACCTGGAGGACCATAAAAGCACAAAATAGGTGCCTTCATGTTGCCTTTAAGTTTGAGTACGGCTAGGTATTCCAAAATGCGTTCCTTGACCTTTTCTAGTCCAAAATGATCGCGCTCGAGTACGCGTTTGGCAATATTCAAATCGAGTTTGTCTTTGCTGTAAACATTCCAAGGGAGTTCGAGTAGGAGATCTAGGTAGTTGAGCTGAACGGTATATTCAGCCCCTTGCGGATTCATGCGCTGTAGTTTTTCGAGTTCTTTGCCGAAGAGTTTGGCTACCCGCGCATCCCATTTTTTATGTTGTGCTCTTTTTTCGAGTTCGCGCGCATCTTGAATTTGAGGGTTGTCGCCGAGTTCGTCTTGAATAGTGCGCATTTGCTGGTGCAAAAAGTATTCTCGCTGTTGTTTGTCGAGGTCTTTGCGCACTTTGTTTTGAATTTCATTGCGCATCTCGAGCACTTGGATTTCAGAGGAAAGGTGCTCAAGTACCATCATGACGCGTTTTTTCATGTCCATTTCTTCGAGCATCGCTTGTTTTTTGGCTACATCTGCGTTCATGTTAGAAGAGATGAAATTGACCAAAAAGCTAGGGCTGTCTATGTTGCCAATAGCAAATTGCGCCTCGGAAGGAATATTTGGGCTTTCTCTGATGATTTGTAGGGCGAGGTCTTTGATGGTATTGAACATGACCTCGAGCTCTTTGTTGGCGCTATCGATAGGTTGTTCGGTCAGGACCCTCACCTTGGCTTTCATGTACGGCTCGGTTTGGGTGGCCTGCAGCATTTCAAAACGCCGCTTTCCTTGAATAATGACCGTAGAGCTTCCGTCGGGCATTTTGAGCAAGCGAATGATCTGAGCAACTGTGCCCACCTGATGTAAATCGACAAACTGCGGTGCTTCAACATCTTGGTTTTTTTGAGAAACCACCCCGATAATTTTGCTGCCTTTATTGGCTTCTTGAATGAGTTTGATGCTTTTGTCTCGGCCAACTGTAATTGGAATCACGACGCCGGGAAAGAGCACGTTGTTGCGCAATGGAAGTATAGGAAGTTCTTCAGGGTATTCTTGTTTGTTCATTTGCTCTTCTTCCTCTGCTGTGATGAGTGGAATAAACTCAGCATCGGCGTCATAGCCAGATAATCCAAAAAAACCTTGATCAAAGAGATTGCTCATAATAGAATTGTTTCAAGCGGGTGGAATGTCAAGATGTATGCCAAAGGCAGAAACGCTGCAAAAAAGTCAGTTGTTTGCCAAGAAATCAAAGATTTGTAGCTCTTCGGGGCTAAAAACCACTTTTCTTCTGGACATCATGGCAGAAGCGGCCTCAATTGCTTTGTCGAGGAGGTAAGGCTCCGTTTGTGCGTCTGAAACCCACTGAAACGAAGAAATATATTTTTCGGGAAAGCGACTGCAAAAAACATTGCTGCAAACGCCCACAACACTTGCGGTATTGAACTGCACATTGATGGCAGACTTGCTGTGGTCGCCCATGGTGAGGCCCATGAAAAGTTGATCCGTCTTGACTTGAGCCTGTACCTCATAACTGTAGGTGCTCACCATGCCATAGTTGTTTTTGAGGTTGGAGCAGTTGGTGTCTGCACCTAAGTTGCACCATTCGCCAATGAGCGCATTACCTACAAAACCTTCGTGCCCTTTGTTGGAGTACCCTTGAAAAATGCTGTTGCTGACTTCGCCGCCAATCCGACACTCGGGGCCAATTGTAGTAGCGCCGTAAATTTTAGCCCCCATCTTGACAACGGCGCCGTCGCAGAGCGCTAAAGGGCCGCGCAGCAGCGCACCTTCCATAACCTCTGCATTTTTCCCAATGTAGATAGGTCCTTCATTGGTATTCAAAATAGCACCCTCTATGCGCGCTCCTTCTTCAATAAACAACTGATCTGCTGGGCCAATTAGTAAGTTGGTGCTTGAAAGTTCGTTAGAAACTCCTTTATAAGTTGCTATTTTAAAATCATGTTGTAAAATGGCGGCGTTTTTGAGGTAGAGGTCCCAGCGGTTTTCTAA
The DNA here is from genome assembly GCA_044354735.1 of Crocinitomicaceae bacterium. Classification (GTDB taxonomy): domain Bacteria; phylum Bacteroidota; class Bacteroidia; order Flavobacteriales_D; family Crocinitomicaceae; genus UBA952. The sequence goes on along the minus strand of JBIKZM010000061.1, from coordinate 4,391 downwards.
AATTAGGAGCTCCTCAAGTATTAAATCTATGCGTTCTAGTTCTTCCTGATGGTACGCAATTAAAACCTGATTTGCATAAAGTGCTTGCCCTTCTTTGAGTTGACTTACCGCTTTTGCAATTTTTTGATCTGGTATCACTTGCGCATTGACCCAAATACCGTCGTTGCTCGGGTATTTTGCTTGTAAGTAGCTTTCGGTTTGATAACCAATGTGCACACCAGTGAGCAGGTTCTGCCAGCGATCGGTATTGGTAAAAAGACCACAACGCAACTCGGCAAGCGGGCGGGTGAGTGTCAAAGGCGCAAAGCGCAAATGCAATTGGTGATCAGACAATAGTAGTTTCATCGGTTTGCGGGGGTTGGTAGGCAAAACTACTCAATAAGAGCAGCACAAAAGTAAGCAATCCATTGAGCAATAACATTTCATTTCCAAATTGATAACCTTTCCAAATGAGGTCTGCATTTTTACTCAAGAAATAGCAGCAAACAGGGGCCAAAATAACGATGAAGGGGATGACTTGAGCCGGCGCATTTCTTTTGGTAAGGATACCAAAGGCAAATAAGCCGAGTAGCGGACCATACGTGTAGCCTGCAATCAAGAAGATCAGGTTCACGATGCTTTTGTCGTTGTACCATTTGAACAAGAAAACCAATAACATGAAAAGCACGGCAAAGCTGATATGCACAATTTTTTTGAGGCGCATGCGCTCCGCTTCGGGGAGGTTTTTGCGTTCAAAACCAATGATGTCTATACAGAAAGAAGCGGTCAGGGCGGTGATGGCGCCATCTACAGATGGAAAAAGTGCAGAGATGAGGCCGATGATAAAGATGATGAAAACGCCAGTTGGTAAATATTGCTGAATGATTTGCGGGAAGAGGTCGTCGGGAGCAAAATTGAGGCCGTTTTTGAGCGCAAAATAACTCAAGATGCTGCCGAGTAGTAAAAATAAAGCATTGACAATAAGCAAGGTAAAACTAAAGACCACCATGTTTTTTTGGGCGTCTTTGAGCGTCTTGACACTGATGTTTTTTTGCATCATTTCTTGATCGAGGCCGGTCATGGCAATGGTAATGAAAGCACCGCCGATAAAGTGTTTCCAGAAATAATCGCTTTTGGATGGATTCCAGGACCAAATTTGGGTGAGCTGCTCATTTTGAAGGTTTGTCCAGAGAGCAGACCAAGATACATCCATTTGCCGTTGCAGCGAGATGATACACACAACCAAGGCGAGGAGCATAAAGAAAGTTTGGAGGGTGTCTGTCCAGACAATTGTTTTGACGCCGCCTTTGAGTGTGTAGGCCAAGATCATAAAGATGATCAAAAGCGTAGATTGCCAAAACGCCAAGCCAATTGGTTCAAAAACAAAAAGTTGCAAGACGTTGATGACAAGATAAAGCCGAACCGTAGCGCCTAGCGTGCGCGATAAAATAAAATAACCAGCCCCCCATTGATAAGCGCGTAGTCCCAAGCGCAGCTCTAGATAGCGATAAATAGAGCTCAGTTGGTATTTGTAATAGAGTGGTAAAAGCACGTAAGCCACTACAAAATAGCCGGCAAAAAAACCGAGCACAAGTTGGTAATAATGCCATGCACCCGCACTTACAGCGCCAGGGACAGAAACAAATGTAACGCCAGAAAGCGAGGTGCCGATCATGCCAAAGGCAACTAAATACCAAGGACTCTTTTTGTCACCTGTGAAAAAACTATGGCTGCTTGCATTTTTGGAGGTAAAGTAGGCGATAGCAAGCAGTAAGCCGAAATATAAAAACAAGATGAGCGGAAGTAACACATTATTCATGGAGTAAAAATAGCGCAAAGCACTATATTTGCCTCAAAAAAATACGTATGGAACTCATTTTTATGGTTATTTCATTTCTTTTGGTCAGTTTGGCAATGGTAGCCATCGTCTATTTATTTCTCAAACGCCAACATGACCACAGCCTAATAAAGCTCCAGACCGAATTGAGCTTACAGCGTCAAAATTATTTCCTTCCGAGTAAGCTTGAAGCGTATCAGCGCTGTATTTTATTGCTTGATCGCATTGCGCCTGCCAACCTAACCCTACGCACCCTGCAAGTCACGCAAAACGCCCGCACCCAACAAAGTATACTGATCAAGACCGTCAGAGAAGAGTTTGAACACAATATTGCCCAACAGTTATTTGTTTCGCCACAAGGCTGGTTAATGCTTATTCAAGCTAAAGAAGAGGTTTTGCGCGTTATCAATATGGCATCCAACACTTTAGACTCACAAGCTAGTGCCACAGATTTGGCTGCTAAAATCTTAGAAATCTCCGCTCAAATAGAGCAGTTTCCTACAGAAATTTGCCGCTCGTATTTGCAAAATGAGTTTCAGCGCTTCAACGCTTAGCCATTTTTTCTTTGGCGATGGCAATGAGCATTGGGAGCAAAGACAAGCCAATGATGCCAAAAATGACCGTTTCAAAGTTGTTGCGCACAATGGTAAGGTTGCCAAAAAAGTAACCCAAAAGCGTTAAGCCCAATACCCAACTGATGCCGCCAATGACATTGAATCTCAAAAAGACGCCGTAACGCATATTGGCCAAACCGGCAGTAAAAGGTGCGAAAGTGCGTACAATCGGTACAAAACGTGCAATAATGATGGTTTTGGAGCCGTGTTTCTCAAAAAATGCTTGCGTTTGCTGCAGGTGCTTTTCTTTGAGCAGCGCGTAGCGTCCGATCTTGAGCTGAGCGAGTTTACGACCATATTTTTGACCAATCCAAAAGTTGAGCGCATCGCCCAAAATAGCTGCAACAATGAGCAAACCGAGCACAACAAACAAATTGAGTTGTGCCAATTTGTGGTCAATTTGCACCCCCGCGCAAAAAGAACCCGCCGCAAAAAGAAGGGAGTCGCCAGGCAGTAAAGGCATGAACACCAAGCCAGTTTCTACAAAAATGATGAGAAATAAAATGGCGTAAACCCAAGTGCCATAATCTTGTATGAGCAAGAAAAGGTAGTTGTCAATGTGTAGGATAAAATCGAGGAGTTGATAGAGTGCGCTCATTTATTGGCAGGTGATTTGAGGTGCATTTTGTTCGATCCAGGCATTGATACCGCCTTCCAAAACACAAATATTTGCGGCTTTGAATTCGGTCTCCATAAAATTAGCAAGCGCTTCTGCACGCTTACCAGACTGACACATGAGCACCACTTGGTCGTAGTGCTGATAAGCTGGATATGCTGCTGCAAAAGTGGCCATCGGAACCGACGGGCAGTCAATTTTACAGTTCAATAATTCATAGGGTTCGCGGATATCGATAAGGCAACAGCTGTCTTGGGCTTCGAGCGCCTGAAGAACGGCCATCGGACTGAGCATTTTCATGGGATCAAATTTTAGCAAAGATAAAATTCTTGCTCAAAAGACCTTGATTTTATCTGTCTGCTTTTGCGCCTGAATGTCAATTTGGTAACATGCTTCATTAGAAATCTTGACCATGATGTGCTTGAACTTGACTTTTGTAGCCCCTTTTTTCACTTGTTGGTAGCTGATCTTACAGTTGTGATAATTTTCAAGCGTAGGTAATAAAAAAGCGCACTTCTCTTCTGGCTTCGGGCCAAATGCGAGCGCTTTATTTCCATTTCGAATGAGCAAAACGCGGTCATTTTGATAGTAATTGACTTGCCGAACATACAACTCGTGTTGCCTTTGTAGCACCAACAAAATCAAACAGCCGAGCAATCCGAGCTGAGCGGTATATTTCTGCCTACGATTGCGCCCAAAAAAAATATAAAATGTAGCCAACCAAAAAAGCACAACCCACCACAAAGGCAGTGCAAACCCCTTTGCCAGCGCGCCGGGCGCCTCACTAAAAAACTGCATGATATCTAGCATCCATTGAATGCAGGTGTCTAGCGCAAAAGCACTCAGGCGGTCAAGGCCCGGCAAAATTTGCAGGAGTGGAAAAAACATGCCGAGCACCAAAATCAAGCTAGATAAACTCATCAAGCAAAGGTTGGCGATTTGTGCATAATTTGGATACACATGAAAATGATACAAACTCAGCGGAAGTGTGGTGAGGGTGGCGGCTAAACCCAGTGCCGTACCCTCCCATAAATGTGTCAGTAGGCTCCACCTGAATTGAACTGCATTTCGAATCGCTTCATAATAGAGATAAATACCGATCATGGCCAAATAAGACAACTGAAAACCGAGGTCAAAAAGATAGCGAGGGTCATAGAGTAAAAGACAAAAAGCCGAAAAGAACAGCGCTGAAAGTTGGTTCATCTGCCGACCTGAAAACTGACTCAAAAGCAAAACGCTAAACATAAATACGCTGCGCAAAACAGAGGCCGACAAACCTGTGAGCACCGCGTAATACCAGACAATGAAAAGCACGAGCAGCAGCGCTTGTTTGCGGCTCACCCAT
>JBIKZM010000060.1:0-7227 GCA_044354735.1 Crocinitomicaceae bacterium | reverse complement strand
GCTTTTGGTGTCCAGGCTCCTTGAAATTTCACCTCAGCAAGAAACAAGCCCATTTGATCCGTTAAAATGCGCTGTTCTGAATTTGACCAATTATTAAAAGAAGGTATGATTTGACGAAGGAGAAATAAATCGTTGGTGGAAAGCTGCACGCGTGCTACTCTATTGTTGTTTGTTCTGGCCAATGCGAACCAATTGCGCATAGCCACAAGTAATAAGATAAGAATTGAAAAACCAATTATTTTGGCTAAGAATATGAACCCTGACCATATAAAAATAGGAATCAGAATTAATAAGCCTGCGAAAAGTGGGATCCAAAAATAAAAGCGGTAACTATTCAGCGATCCATTTGTCATTGCGCATTTCTCCTTTAATGGTTACGTTTTTGGTGCGGGCGTAATCTTCTGCGGCAACGAGCATTTGCTCGCGCGTGTCTCTGCGTATCAATATGGCGGAAGATCCTTGAGATTTAACTTCTATATAGAATCCGTTGCGTAGTCTGGCTGGTTTAGTTGGAGGTCTTCCCATGGTAAAATTGTATTTTGTTTAAATAAGAGTTTGACAATATAACCAAAAAATCTGAATATTGTTGCACGTTGCAAACAAAAATCATGCCTCAAATGATATTGTCATGAAAGAATTAACTTTGCAGCATGATACAATTTGAACGGCTCGGCTACTTTTTACCACAAGGATATCTTTTCTCCAATGTAAATCTTCAAATCAACAAAGGAGATAAGGTCGGTTTGGTAGGCAAGAACGGTGCCGGAAAATCTACCCTACTGCGCATTTTATCTGGTAGTGTAAAGCCTTCAGACGGGCAGGTGCATCAATCCAAGAATCTCAAATTAGGTTTTCTTACACAAGATATTCAAATTGATTCCGATAAAAGTGTCTTCGATTTTCTCTTCTATTCCAATGAACAATTGAATGAAATTCGAGAGCGCCTTGATTACATTAACACCGAACTGACTGTCCGCACCGATTATGAAGCGGAAAGCTACTTGGCCTTGCTCGATGACCTCAGTGACCTCAATCACCGCTTTCAAGTTTTAGAAGGTTATCAGTGGGAAGAAAAAATAAAAGCCACACTTGAGGGGCTCGGCTTTAGTGAGCTCGATCAGCAAAAACTGATTGCGCAGTGTTCTGGTGGCTGGAAAATGCGGGCAGAATTAGCGCGCATATTGGTCAACACACCAGACATCCTTCTTTTGGATGAACCCACCAATCACCTCGATATTTTATCGATCAGTTGGCTAGAACAATATTTACAGCGTTTCGAGGGTGCCGTTATCTTGATTTCGCACGACCGCTTATTTTTAGACAATGTCAGTACGCGTACTTTAGAGATTTCTCGTCAACAAATCTTTGACTTCCCTTATGCCTATTCTAAATACAAAGAATTGCGCGCCGAAGAAATGGAAAGGCTTGAACAAGCCAAAAAACAACAAGACAAAGACATCAAGCATGCCGAAGAGCTCATTGAAAAATTCAGAGCTAAGAAAAACAAGGCCGCTTTTGCGCAATCATTGATCAAAAAACTCGACAAAACGGAACGTATTTCAGTAGAAAAAGACCAAGTCGCCAAACTCAAGTTGCGTTTCCCATTAGCTGTACAGCCTGGCAAATGGGTATTAGAACTCAATCAGCTTGGGAAGAGTTACGATGCGCGCTGTTTGTTCAAGGAAGTATCGATCACAATTGGTCGTGGTGAAAAAATTGCGCTGCTTGGGCCTAATGGCGTCGGTAAATCAACCTTGCTCAAAGCGATCATGAGCAATATTACCCACGACGGTGAGGTGATACTCGGGCACAACGTTCAAATTTCTTACTTTGCCCAAGACCAAGCCGAAAAACTCGACCCAAAACTCAGCATCTATGACACGGTAGACCTTATTGCCAAAGGCGATTTAAGAAAAGACTTGCGCAGTATTCTCGGCGCGTTTTTATTTTCGGGAGAAGATATCGATAAAAAAGTAGGGGTGCTTTCAGGCGGTGAACGCACAAGGTTAGCTTTGTGCTGCTTGTTGCTGAGCCCATCTAACTTCTTGATTTTAGATGAGCCCACCAATCACCTCGACCTCCAAAGCAAGGAAGTACTCAAGGAAGCACTCGTGCATTACGAAGGAACGTTCATTATTGTATCTCACGACCGTGAATTTGTCGACGGCCTGAGCAATCGCATTTGGGATATCGAACACGAAGGTGTCAAAATCCATCACTTTAGTTTACACGAGTACCTCAGCTATAAAACACAGAAGCAGCCTGCTGCGTTAGAAAAAGAAGCGCCTAAGGGAAGTAAAAAGGAAGCTGTTCATCTAGAAACCGGCAAACCTCGCATAGACAAAGCGCTACAAAAGGTAGAGCGTGAAATCCAACAAATAGAGCAGCAAATCAATCAGCAAGAAAAAGCTTTGAGTGAAATTGAAACTGAACTTGGTGGCATTGATTACGAAGACAAGAATAAGTACAATATTGTACTCAATCGATATGAGCAAGCGAAGACGCAAGTAGAACAACTCTACAAAAAATGGGAAGAAAAATCAGCTGCCTTATAAAGCAACTGAAAATCATTAAATTTGACACGTGAAACAACTCCTCATTTTGTGTTTAGGATTTATATTGTTGTCTGCAAAGTGCAATAACCAAAATCAGCACCCGGTTCCATTTGTTCCGGTTGACGTCACAATTGATATTCAACTGCCAAGTTACAGCGACCTGCAAGGCGTAGGCGGCTGGACCTACCTCAACGGTGGCTCAAAAGGCATTATTGTTTACCGCAAAGGCATCGATGAATTCGTAGCTTTTGACCGCCACTCTCCTGCAGACCTTGACGGCTCTTGTCCTTTTCCACTCTATCCTGACGACCAAAACTTTTTACAACTCAAAGACACCTGTAACAATGCTGTCTTTTCCCTGTACGACGGCTCGCCTGTGAGCAACAGCATTTATGGCTTGCGACAGTACGCCACTCAATTCAACGGTAACAATTTATTGCGCGTTTACAACTAAGCTCTATGGCAGACATCAAAGTAACCATTATTGACAGAGAAGGATTGGCTCACGAACTCGAGGGCCCTACAGACATGAACATGAACATCATGGAATTGTGCAAAGCTTATGACTTACCGGTGAAAGGAGAATGTGGCGGCATGGCCATGTGCGCAACTTGTCAGTGTTACTTAGAATCTGACACAAACCTCCCTGAACAAAGCGATGCAGAGTTAGACATGCTCGATCAAGCCTTTTTTGTAAAAGTCAACAGCCGTTTGGGATGTCAAATTCAACTCAACGATGCTATTGACGGAATGGTGTTGCGCTTAGCTCCAGAGCAAGACTAAACAACGTTTTGGGATCTAGTTTAGACTTTTAGCAAACGCTTTCTTGAATTTCTCCACTTTAGGTCGCACCACACTCTGACAATATGGGTTACCAGGATTGTTCTCGAAGTAATTGTGGTGGTAATCTTCTGCTTCGTAATAGTTATTGATAGCTACAATTTCCGTAACAATCGGTGCATCCCATGCTTTTTCATCGCTCAAACGCTTGAGGTATTGTTGCGCTAAAACCTTTTGCGCTTCGCTGTGGTAAAAAATAACTGAGCGGTATTGCGTGCCGATGTCATTGCCCTGGCGGTTGAGTTGGGTGGGGTCGTGAACAAACCAGAACGCTTCTAGCAGAGCCTCATAGGAAATGATCGCTGGATCAAAAATCACCTGAGCCACTTCTGCGTGTCCGGTTTGGCCGCCGCAAACTTCTTTGTAGGTTGGATTTTTTTGATGACCGCCTGCATAGCCTGGAACTACCGAAACAACGCCTTTCAAATCTATGAAACATGCTTCAATGCACCAAAAGCAACCTGCCCCAAAGGTGGCTGTTTGCAAATTAGAATTGTTTTGATTTTCTTTCATATCGTTAGCGGAGACAAAATTGAGCGCTGCGGAGTTGATGCAATAGCGCAAACCAGTAGGTTTTGGACCGTCTTCAAATACATGACCCAAATGTGCATCACATTGATTGCAGCGCACTTCTGTGCGGATCATTCCATGTGAACGATCAGTGATTTTCTTGACGTTACCTTGCGTGAGTACCTCATAAAAACTTGGCCATCCAGAACCTGAATCGTATTTGGTCTTACTTTCAAACAAAGGCGCATCGCAGGCCACACAAACGTAGGTTCCTGCTTCGTGGTGATCCCAGTATTTACCGGTGAATGGTCTTTCGGTACCGCCATTAACGACATAGCAGACATTTTCTGGCAGCGCGCGACCGTTATAAGTATTTTGGTTTTTTGCATTGTCGGGGTCTTGCTGACCACAGGCATTTAGGCTTCCTAACATAAGTATGACAAATATACGTTTCATGTACATACAACAAAGAACTGTTGGTTTGGTTTAACTACTTTTGGCGCCATGTTCAAAAGATACACGAAAGATTTCTGGTTATTGAGTTTCAGCATGTTTTTCTTTATACTCAGCTTCAACTTGATTTTATCTGAAATGAATGGTTTCATTAGTGGGTTAGGTGGTAGCAAAGTCAAAGGAAGTATCATTTTTTTATTTTCGGTAGCAGCAGGCGTCTCGCGGCCATTCGCGGGCAAGTTAGCAGATTTGATTGGCCGCAAAAGAAGTGTCTATATTGGGCTTGCCATAGCTATTGTAGCAAGCCTCAGCTACCCGTTTATTGGCACATTGTATGTGTTTTTTGTATTGCGCTTTACACACGGACTCAGCGCAGGTTTTGCGCCAACCGGGGCTACCGCTCTTCTCACCGATATATTACCTCCGGATAGAAAAGGCGCAGCAATGGGGCTTTGGGGCACTTTTATTTCACTAGGCATTGGCATAGGGCAAGCACTGGGCTCTTACATTTTTGCGCACAGTAATTTTGACGCCCTTTTCATGAGCTCTGCCGCATTTGGAATATTAGCGCTTTTGTTAATGAGCCCCATCAAAGAAACTTTGCCCCAACAACAGGCCTTCAAATGGAAACAGTTATTGATCAAATGGGAAGATGTCGTAGAGCCAAGTGTCAGACCAGCAGCGCTGATCATGCTCCTTACTGCTATTAGCTCTGGGGTTATATTTGTCCTGACACCTGATTATTCTGCCTACTTAGGCATTGCCAACAAAGGCTATTTTTTCGGCATTTACGTCCTGAGTACAATTGGCATACGCTTGGTTTTCTCCTCGCTCTCGGACCGCATTGGCCGCAGAGAAACCATGCTCATTGGTTGCTCCTTACTCGTGATCAGCATGACACTTTTAGGATTTTCAGACGACATTTGGAGCTATTCTTTTGCCGCAACAATTTTTGGATTGGCAACCGGTATTTCTAGCCCAACGCTCTTTGCCTGGACGGCAGACTTGAGCTTGGCCCACAGACGCGGCACGGGGTCGGGAACGCTGTTTATTGCGCTTGAAATTGGCATTTTGATTGGATCTGGACTTACATTTTTGTACTACAAAAACTCCATAGAAAGCGCGCGAACTTGTTTGTTTATTGCGGCCGGTTTTGGCGGGGTCGCTGTGCTAGCGCTCTTGTTACAACTCAGAAAATCTAGACTTCTTTGGAGTGATTCAGATAACGCCTAACGAGCCAATGCCCCGCATAAACCAGCGGCGTAAGTAGCACAGCAATTAGGATTTTCAAAAGATAGTTGGTTGGCGCAACTTCCATGTAGGTAGCCATACTCATCGCGCCAGGCAGGACAAAACCAATGTAAAGAACAATATATGAGTCTATCAATTGTGAAATAAGTGTACTGCCCGTACTGCGCAACCAAATGAAGCGATTGCCTGTCTTTTGCTTTATTTTATCAAATAAATAAGCATCGAGGAGTTGCGATACCAAAAAGGCAACAATACTACCAACGATTACAGCTTGGGCTTGGCCAAACACTAAATTGTATGCAGCATTGGTAGCTAATTTTGATCCTTTGATCTCATATGCAGGTACAGCCATAGAAAGCCCCACAATTAAAAAGCAATAAGCGATAAGCCCTGCAGTAATCCAAGACAGTCTTCGGACCGCTTTTTGCCCGTAAAATTCATTGAGTAAGTCGGTCAACAAAAAAACAACTGGCCATGGAAGAATACCGATAATGGTGACAAATGGACCCACTTTTTTACCAAAAAAGAAGCCTTCTAGCGGAATTTGAATCAGTTTATTGCTAATGAGCTCTGCAGTAACGGCGTTGGTAACGAATAATCCTGCTAAGGCGATAAAGAGCCATTGTCTGCGCTCATTGAGATGTGCTTGCTCCATGGCGTAAAGATAATGAATTAGGGTGTGCCGTAGTCGAGACGCTTGGTTCTGAGATAGCGCTGAATATAATACTGAGAAGTATTGAAGTTGTCTATGCGCACACCAGTATTGGCAGAGTGAATGAATTTGATGGCTGTTGGCGTTACTTCCACTACGAGTGCAACGTGCCCAACACTTGTGGAATTGACATTGCTGCCCTTGAAAAACATGAGGTCGCCTGGGCGTATTTCGGAGAGCTTGACAGTGGTGCCGAGCTCAGCCAAACCGTAGCTCGTGCGCACGAGATCAAAACCAAAATTGCCAAAGATGTAATTGATAAAACCCGAGCAATCAAAACCCGAAGGAGTGGTGCCACCATAGCGGTACGGAACACCTAAAAAACGCTTTGCGTAGTTAATGAGTGCATCTACTTGCGGGTCGTTTGGTAGGGCCGCTTGGGTTTGCGCAGGTGAATGAGGGGCTTGGGCCAACAACCCTTGAGCGAAGACCAAAAAGAGAAAGAAGAAAATTATGTCTTTTATTTTCATTTTCTGAAAGCCATTGCAAAAATAATAATTATTTTCGAATCCTCATTCAAGTAGACAGATGCCCTCAATTGAAAATCAAACACTTAGCAAACTTTATTACAGCATTGGCGAAGTAGCAGAAATGCTACAGGTAAACACCTCACTCTTAAGATTTTGGGAAAAGGAATTTAACCTAACAGTTTCAAAAAAGAATAAGAAGGGCAATCGCCTATTTTCTGTCAAAGAAATCGAGCAAATCCAACGCATTTACCAGTTTGTCAAGGTAGAAGGCTATACGCTTGATGGCGCTAAAAAAGTACTCAAGCAAAAAGCGCCAGCTCCGTCTTCAGTTATTGACAACCAAATCATCGCAAGTGCTTCAAATGAATCTACTTCCAAAATAGATCATCTTGAATTGATCGCTAGACTTGAAAAAGTTAAAGCGCAATTATTGAGT
>JBIKZM010000059.1:0-7344 GCA_044354735.1 Crocinitomicaceae bacterium | reverse complement strand
TGTTATTGGTGATATTTGTGTTATCATTTCGGTCATTAAACCATTTTTATTTTCTAAATCAAGCCAAGCCCATTGTCCATTTGGATTTACTTCAAGAAAGTAATAATTGCCCGAATTGAATAAAAAATCTAAGCGTCCAAATTTTAATGATAAACGACTCATATATGCAATTATAGCATTTTCAAAGTCAATACTTATTTCATGTATTTTCCATTCCTGTTTTTCTTTATTAATCTCTTTTCTCCAGTCAATCAAGTCCTTTTTTCTCATTAATTCATAAGCAAATGATTTGCCATCAATATAAACTATAGTAATATCTAATTCAGCTTCAATTAGGTCTTGCAAATACCATGGATATTTTACATCAAGTTTTTCTTTTATAACTTTCGTTGTGTAAATGATTTTGTTGTTACTTGTTAACGCTGTAGATAGACTTTTTGCTACACAAATACCATCACTTAATCTATTATTTAATTCAACTGACCAATTTGGTACATTAAAGTACGTTTTTGCAATTGTCATTTGAACAATTTTGCCTACGTACCTTTCAATATTTGGCACAACTAAAATCGTTTTATGTTGAACCGAAAAATAATTATATATTTCTCTATAAATATATTTTAATTCGGCATCTAAATATTTATCAATTTCCAATTCGTTGTTGAATGGTTTTCGCCATAGAACCTTTTTAATTTCCTTATCTGTGATGTCATGATTATTCACACTTAATTTGATGCCCTCTTTGGTTATTGAAATTTTAGTGTCTTCATTCTTGTCATAATTTAATCTAAAAATATTATGACTACCAATGTATTTAATTAAAACATCAGTTGTTGCATCATATGAATTGGTAATTATTAATGTTTTCATCTACTTATTATTAAAAACGGCTGCCCCTTTTGGGGCAACCGTTATATGAATTTCTAATTATCGTTGTCGCTGTCTCTTGGCGTACCGTTAGAATTAAAAGTTTGTGTGGCGTTCCACGTAATAGATAAAACTGGATCTGCAACATCAAACCTTGTTTGAGTATTGTTGTTATACTCATCTTCAGGAATTTCAATTGTTACTAGGTCTTCAGCGAGGTCAAATGGTGATGTTAGAGTTTGCATTATAGTAAATTTAGCTGTTTACTTACTCATTTGGCTTTTCAGTTTCCGCCCTGTTTTTTAGAGTGGGGACTAGTCTCCACTTTTTTATTTGTCACATTGGGGGGTCAACCCTTCGGCTTTCGCAGACCAAATCAAATTTTAAACTTTCTTATAGAGTTTGTGTAAAAAGCAAACGCTCATTTTTTACAAGTAAGGTTTGTACTAATTTAATAAATAAAATTGTTATTTTTTTTACACTAGTACCCGATAAAAAAATTTAAAAAAAGCTAGATTTCCCGTTATCATTTAATTTGGTTTTGACGCAAAAGGATTTACACGAATAAATGTAGCTGCGTTTTACTAAAGCAATAGATTCATGTGGCTATCCGTAAACGGTCGTCACGGCCAGTAAACATTATAAAGTTTGGCGTTGTGGGGTCAAATTTTTTAGTTTAAAAAATCTTTAAATTAAAATCCCATTGCTTTAAAGAGGAATCCCACATTACATTTTCACCAGCGCCATTAATTTTTCAAGAATTTACTTCTATAAATACCATCTGCCATCGTAACTTCAAGAAAATAAATCCCATCTGCCTCTGTGGAAATATCAAGAATAATTTGCTTTGCCCAAATAAAATTTCCAGCGCTATCTAATTTTGAAACGAATATATCATGATCTCCAATTGAAGTCAGGTTATAAATGCCTGACCCTGGGTTAAAATCTACTGTTCCTGAAAAAACCCCTATGGTATATATATTACCAGAAGCATCTAATTCCATAGAATTAGCTCCATTAGTGCCGGTTCCGCCAAATTGTTTGACCCATAGGAAATTTGCATCCTGTGCGCATACTAGTTTGAAACTACACAAGAAGAGGATAAAGAGTGTGTTTTTTTTCATGACCATTTTTTTGACTACCGGTAATTTACCTGTAACGCACAAGAATGTTCTAAAGTAAAACTATTTTATTTATCATCAATAGGTTGGGATATATTTCAATTTTAATACGCAAATTGTTGGTAATCAAGTTCTACATTGAATTTAATGGTGGCACCAAGTGCTTTAAATATTTTAATGATTGTATCGAATCGCGCATTTTTAATACTGTTCTCAATTTTTGAGATTTGCGCCTTTTGCACTCCGACCAATTTTCCCAATTCTTCCTGAGTCAAGTTGCGTTCTTTTCTTGCTCGTTTAATGGCTTCTCCTATCAAGTCAATACTTAATTCATATTCGAAAGCGTCTCTTTCAGGTGTTCCAATCTTCCCGACATGTTTATCAATCATATCATCAAGACTTACCGTTTTCATTATATTTTCCTTAATCATCTCTTTTATTTTTTAAATATTCTATTCTGATATTTTCTGCTTTCTCAATTTCTTTGGTTGGTGTTTTCTGCGTTTTCTTCAAAATTCCATGAGTGGATATTACAACTGTTTCAACCTTTCTTGATTTATCCCAAAAAGCGAAGAGTCTGTAAGCTTTTGAATTGTACAAAGTCCTAAACTCCCAGATGTTATCGTTCAATTTCTTGAATAGTTCATTGTCAGTGATGCACTGTGACTTTCGTATACTGAAATAAATCTTGTTTCGTTCCTTTTCGCTGAGGCTCTCTAAAAACACTTGTGCTTCTTCCAAAAACTCAACATCGAATTTCTTCTTCATTACAAATTTAACTTTTTGTTTCCTTAAAAGGAAATTTATTATTGGCTATTTATTCAAGATTTTTGAGATTTCTCAATACAACAAATCTTGATATCACAAATTGTGATACCAAGATTTTGGTTCAAAACCCAATTTTCTTTCTTCCACCCTGCTGCACCTGCTTCTGGTCTTTTTGAATGAGGTAATTGAGCACTTGCTCGATGTCGGTGAACTTTTGGCCGAAACGCTTTTCTAGATCAGTAAGTTTTTCTTGAAGATCATGGTATTCGAGCGCCCATTGGCGCATGAGGACAAAGGCACGCATGATGGAGATGTTGATATCAATTGCGGTATCTGAATTTAATACACTTGACAACATAGCGACACCCTGTTCTGTAAAGGCAAAAGGAGCAAAGCGCTTTCCTCCCCAACTTGAGGACGCAATTTGCGTCCTCAAGTTGAGCCATTCTTCTTGAGAAAGTTCAAACATGAAGTCTTCCGGGAAGCGCCTTATGTTTCTGCGGACTGATTCTTTTAATCTTTTGGTTTCAATACCGTAAAGTTTCGCCAATTCATAATCGAGAATGACGCGTTTTCCTCGGATGTCGAGGATGCTATTTTTGATGAGTTCTAGTTCCATGATTTTTGTGATTCTTTGTTAAAACCCAATTTTTTTCCTACCTCCCTGCTGCACCTGTTTCTGGTCTTTTTGAATCAGGTAGTTGAGTACTTGCTCGATATCTGTAAACTTTTGGCCGAAGCGCTTTTCTAGATCAGTGAGTTTTTCTTGAAGATCTTGGTATTCGAGTGCCCATTGGCGCATGAGGACGAAAACACGCATGATTTGAATGCTTGCGTGAATTGCTCGTTGAGAATTCAATACTGCACTTAGCATCGCAACTCCTTGTTCTGTGAAGGCAAAAGGTAAATACTTGGGATGATGCCCTTTTCCTATTTCTAAGGTCACAGATTGTGACCTTAGAAGTTCCCATTCTTCCTTTGTTAAATGAAACAAAAAGTCCTCAGGAAAACGGTCGATGTTCCTCCGGACAGCTTGCTTCAATGCTTTTGTTTCCACTTCGTAAAGTTTCGCCAATTCATAGTCGAGAATGACACGTTTGCCTCGGATGTCGAGGATACTGTTTTTGATGAGTTCTAGTTCCATGATATAGAATTTGCAACTGATTTATAAATTGAACTCCACACAAAAGGCGGCCTGCGGCCGCCTTTCGGATCGTTTGGTTGGTGGGTGCTGTCTAGGGCAATACAACGAGGTCGTTGATTTCGACTTCAGTGACGAAGCGCCGCTGGCCGCCGAAGCGGTAGAAGCGGCCAACGAGTTTGCCCTCGATGGCGAGGTGTACGCCTTTGGCCCCGAATTCTTCGACGACTTTGGCCCAGCGACCCCAGGCGGTGAGCAGGTGCCATTGGCTGCGTTGGCGCATGATGCCATCGGCGTCGAGGAATTGTTCTTTGGTGGCGAGTGTGAAGCGCATGAGTTGCTTGCCGTCTTCAAGCTGCACATGGCGCGCCTCGGCGGTCATGTAGCCGATGAGGTTCACGTGATTCATGTGCAGGTTTGGATTGGCCGATATACGCGGCACCTCAGGCTGCGTTTTCAGTTGCCGACTGCTCATGGCTCACGTTTTTTTTGGGTTGAACCATAATGAAATCGTAAAGCTCAATGATGGTGGCAAAGCGCTTTTCGCCCGCTTTGTTTTCGTATTGTTGGTTGACCAACTTGCCTTCGATCACGACTTCCATCCCTTTTTCGAGTTTTTCCCCCACTTTTTCGGCAATTTTGCCCCACGCATTAATGGTGTGCCATTGCGTGAAGTCGTGCCACTCGCCATTTTTGTCTTTGAAATTTTCATGGGTAGCCATTGAAAAACGAGCGAGCAAACGCCCTGAATCGAATTTGACAATTTCTGGCGAACCGCCCAAGCGCCCCATCAGGCTGACTTTGTTTTTAAATGCATTCATAACTAAAAATTTAATTGGTGAATGCCAAAGTTCAGGTGAGCGGCGGCCGCTACTCGGTAGTTAAGTACTTAATGTCGGATAATGCTGCCAAGTAAAATTACACTTGTACAAATCCTTTATTTGAGGATAGTTCCGGAGCAATTCAAATAATAATACTTCCTTTGCGTTTGTAGCAAAAAAACACGACCATGTCCAAAATCAAAAACAATCTTTATTTCAAAATTGGCGGTATTGTACTCATCGCTTTGCTTTTACTCATCCCCACTGGCATGATCAAGAGCATTATTTACGAACGCGAACAAACCCAAAGAGAAGCCATTGACGAAGTCAGTGAAAAATGGGGTGGCGAGCAAACACTACAAGGCCCTGTGCTCACTATTCCTTACACGCGTTATGTAAAAGAAATTGACAAAGCGAGTGGCAAAGAAAAATTGGTGCAAATCACCGAAAGATTGCACGTGTTGCCGAATAAACTCAATGTGCAAGCCAGTGTAAACCCAGATCGCAGACACCGTGGGGTGTATGAAATCGTAGTTTACAACTCACACTTACAAGTCAGTGGAGAATTCACCAAACTCGACTTCAAAGATCTTGAAAGCAAAGGCCACACCTTTAAGTTCAATGAAGCCACCTTAGATGCGGGTATTGGCGATTTGCGCGGCATCGAAAAACAAATCAACCTCAACTGGGACGGTCAAAAAATTGGCTTCAACCCAGGCGTATCGAATCAAGATATTTTCTATACCGGCATCAATGCCAAAGTAAATATTGCACCTGCCGATGACCATTTGTATCGCTTCAGTTTTGACGTAGAACTCAAGGGAAGTCAGCAATTGTTTTTTACGCCTGTTGGCAAAGAAACCGATGTGGTCTTGACTTCAGATTGGCAAACACCAAAGTTTACAGGATCGTTCTTGCCAGACAAATACACTACCGATAAAAATGGCTTCAAAGCTCATTGGAACGTCTTGAACCTCAACCGCAATTATCCGCAAAGTTGGACGGGTTCTAGTTACAAAATAAATGACTCCGCCTTTGGTGTAGATCTTAAATTACCTGTAGACAACTACCAGAAATCGCATCGTACCATTCACTACGCCTTGCTATTTATCGGCCTGACCTTCTTGGTTTTCTTTTTTATTGAGATTTTCCAATCTTCAGGAATTCACCCGATTCAGTATATTTTGGTGGGCATTGCGCTTGTGGTCTTCTACACTTTATTGCTCTCCATTTCAGAACATATTCAGTTCAACAGCGCCTTTTTGCTATCTGCTTTGGCTACGGTGATACTGATCAGCACTTATGTGCGGGCCATTTTAAGATCCTTAAAAATGAGTTTGTTTATTGCAGGGCTTTTGTCGATGCTTTACATCTTCATATTTGTGATCATTCAGCTAGAAGACTTAGCGCTTTTGATTGGCAGTATTGGGGTGTTTATCATTCTAGGGCTCGTGATGTATTTCTCCAGAAAGATTGACTGGTACAACCTCAATCAGAATAACCCAGGAGCCTAACGCGACCAGATTTCATAACTCTTTAACGCTTGGTGCTGCAGCATGGACAAACCATTCATGACAGCGGCACCTTTTGTTTTGGCACGTTTCATAAGGGCTGTTTGGGCCGGGTTGTACACCAAATCGATGACCAAATGCGCGGGCGTCAGCAATTCAAAAGGAAGTTCAATGGATGCATCAACGTTCGGGAAAGTGCCGATGGGCGTACAGTTCACTAAAACCTTACAGGCCTTCAGCATATGTGCGTTGATTTCAGCATACGTGTAAACCCGATTTTGATGATCAGCTTGGCGAGAAATATAAAAAACCTCAAGACCCAATTGTTTGAATATATGCGCTACTGCTTTGGAGGCGCCACCCGTTCCAAAAATGAGCGCGCGCTCGTGCTCAAAAGTTAAAAATGGCTTGATGCTTTGTGCAAAACCATAAGCATCTGTATTGTAACCCACTTTCTCTCCGTTTTCAAAAGCAATAACATTGACAGCACCAATTTGGGCAGCGCTATCGTCTAGTCGATCTAAAAAAGGAATGACACTTTCTTTGTAAGGAAAAGTAACATTGAGTCCTGTAAGGTTTTGATCGAAAAGCGATAGGATTTCTTCTATATCATTCAATTCAAAATTGGAATAGGTCGCAGCGATGTTGTTTTTCTCAAAGTAGTCCTTGAAAAAAGCTGCTGAAAACGAATGGCCGAGGGTTTGGCCGATAAGGCCGAAATGTTTCATTCCACAAACATACAAATGTTTAACTTTACCGCATGCAAGGGCTCGTTCTGAAATCGACTGGAAAATGGTATCAAGTTTTACTTGAAGACCAACAAATTGTGCAAGCGAGTATCCGTGGAAAGTTACGCCTAGAAGGGCTCAAAACCACCAACCCCATTGCTGCCGGTGACCGCGTCATCATCGAATCTGGTTCCGACGAAAGTTGGGCTATTCTCTCGGTAGAGCCAAGACATAACTATATTGTGCGCAAGGCCACCAACCTCAGCAAGCAAATGCAGATTTTGGCAGCCAACATAGACCGCGCTTATTTGGTGGTCACCCTCAAGTCTCCTGTAACACAAATTGCATTTATCGACCGCTTTTTGGTGGCTGCGGAATCTTTTCGAA
>JBIKZM010000058.1:0-7408 GCA_044354735.1 Crocinitomicaceae bacterium | reverse complement strand
AGACGACGTCGTTGACCAAGTCTTGATTGCCATTTTCTCGCGCTCACATTGCTTGTTAGTAGGTGTGCCAGGCTTGGCAAAAACCTTATTGGTCAATACCATTGCCAAAACATTGGGTTTGTCTTTCAACCGCATTCAGTTTACGCCAGACCTTATGCCTTCAGATATTATTGGTTCTGAAATCCTAGACGAAACCAAACAATTCAAATTCATCAAAGGGCCTATTTTCTCCAACATGATTTTAGCCGACGAGATCAACCGTACGCCTCCAAAAACGCAAGCAGCCTTGTTAGAGGCCATGCAAGAGCGCGCTGTTACTGCTGCTGGCAATACCTATAAGCTTGAGCCTCCGTTTTTTGTATTGGCTACCCAAAACCCTATTGAACAAGAGGGAACGTATCCCTTGCCAGAAGCACAACTAGACCGCTTTATGTTCAATATCTGGGTAGACTACCCCTCTTATCAGGAGGAGTTGGCCATTGTCAAATCCAGTACTTCTGACCAAGTTGTAGAACTACAAACCGTACTCAATGCGCAGCAAATCATTGATTACCAAGCACTCATTCGCCGTATTCCCGTGGCAGAAAACGTGTTGGAATACGCGGTCACTTTAGTGGCCAAAACACGCCTTAAAGACCCATTAGCGCCACAAATCACCAAAGATTTCATCACTTGGGGAGCAGGGCCGCGCGCCTCTCAAAACCTCGTGATTGCCGCCAAATGTCACGCAGCGCTGCACGGAAAGTATTCTCCAGACATCGAAGACGTCAAATCTGTTGCCAAAGCCATCTTGCGCCACCGCTTGGTGCGCAATTACCGCGCAGAGGCAGAGGGCTATAGCATGGATGCCATCATTGAGACTTTATTATAAGCTTTGTTTCTTTTGTGTTTAAACCCCGCACAAATACTTAACTTTGGTTTGTGAAAGCACTTAGTATATTTTTGTTGGTTTGTTTGACGATGGTCCTGACACCTAAGCAGTGGTGGCACCATTGCGCACATACTGCGCACAATAAATCTGAGCTCTCACATACCGATACCGCCGACGAAGATTGCCCTGTTTGCGATCTTTCACTAAGTGTTTTTACACGTCCTTCGGCCTTGGTTTTTTATGTTTACAAACAAGCGCCTTTTGTACATGGAACCTCCATTTATAAAGGGCACTCCAAGCAAGTTTCAACCCTGCGTCAACTCCGAGCACCGCCTAAAACAAGCGTTTGATTTTAATCAATTGTTTTATGCTTATTAGTGCTTATTCTCATGAAAAACTTATTTTTTGGCTTGTCTATACTTTATAGCTTGCCTTTCCTTGCGCAGCAGGGCATCAAAGGTTTGGTGCGCGATGCCCAAACCAAGCAACCTATTCAAAACGTCGTTTTGGCTGTTCCTGCTTTTCAAATTCAAGTCCGAACAGACAGCAACGGTGTTTTTATATTTCCTTTTACTTGGTCTGAACAACAAGCGCTGCGCTTGAGACATCCTGATTACGAGGTGCTTGATACGCTCGTGTTGGGCACTACACCAAGTTTGCATTTTGAATTGCGTTTGGGTCACATGACCACCGAAGAGGTTACGGTAAGTGGGCAACAATTGTCATTGCGGCATAAAAACACCGTGCCTATAGAAGTGCGCAGCCTCAATGACCTGCAACTTTCCGGAGGCATGCATGTCTCTGAATTGCTCACCAAAATACCAGGTGTTTACATGAGTTCTTTGGGCAATGGCATTGCCAAACCAGTCATCCGTGGCATGCAAGGCATGCGGGTGGTTACATTGGTCAACGGTTTGCGCCTTGAGGGTCAGCAATGGGGTGGAGACCACGGTTTGGGCATTGGTGAACTCGCTTTGGGTTCAGCGGAGGTCATCAAAGGACCTGCCTCGGTTTTGTATGGAGCCGATGCCTTGGGTGGTGTCATCTATTTAGTCGATGAGCCTTATGCACAGGTTGGTAGACAAGAACTCGCTGTGCAGCAAAAATTCAATCAAAATACGAGCGGAACGAGTTCTAGTCTTTTGTACAAAAAGAGTACTGGCAACAAGCGTTTACTCGTCGCGGGTAGCTATGCCAATCATGCCGATTTTCAGTTGCCAAATGGCTTGTTTGCCAAGAATTCGCGCTTCCACGAATGGGTGGGCAAAGCGGCTTACTCTTGGTTCAAGCCCAATCAAATTCATGTGCTGCGCTATGCTTACAACAATACAGTGGCCGGAATTCCCGGGCATACGCACGATACGCTCGTTACCCCACAGAGCTTTCAAGTACCTGTCCAAGGTAGGCGCTATTCTTTGCCCGCGCAATTTTTCACCAATCAGTTACTTAGCTATGAATACAAGCGCTTTTGGAATGGGCAAGATCTTCAGTTCTTGCTAGGGCAGACGCACAATCGCTTGGTAGAATACGATGAGAAAGTCACCAAACCATTTATGGAGATGGATTTACTAAATTCCATTTACCAAGCCAAATGGACGCGCAAATGGAGCAAGCAACAACTGATCATTGGTGCGGCAGGCATGCTTCAAGTGAACCTCAATTCACCTTTCGCTGAAGACGAACTCTTGCCAAATGCGTTGACGATAGACCAAGGTATTTTTGGTTTGTATAAAATTGAATTGTCCAAAACACAGTTACTGCAAGTTGGCATCAGACAAGATTTGCGCTGGATCCAAACGCATACTGCAATTGATCCGCTGACTAAATTTTATGCAAGCCCTAACGTTTCTTTGGGCTGGAGTTGGCAGCCCAATGCTGTCTTGCAAAACCGCTTTAATCTTTCTAGTGGTTTTCGCGCACCGCATTTGAGCGAACTGCTCGCCGACGGTTTTCACCACGGCGCCCTGCGCTATGAAATTGGCGATACTTCCTTGGTGCCAGAACGGAGCTTGCAGCTAGATTGGTCCAGTAGTCTGAATACCGAACACGGTAGTTTTACAATCAATCCGTATCATGCCTGGGTGCAAGACTACATTTACATTCAGCCAAACGGCACGAGTGTAAATGGTATACCTGTATTCACCTACGAACAGCTAGACTTAGGGCGCTTGTATGGCTTAGACCTTGGCGCTCACTACCACCCGCATTGGCTCCATAATTTACATTGGGAAGCTTCGCTTTCTTACATTCACTTCAAGAGCCCGCAAGACAGCGCTATCTCCTTTTTGCCTCCAACTCGCTTGCAAAACGAATTTCGATATCATTGGGATTTTTCAGGTAAAATTCAAAAAGTTGAACTCAGCTTAAGTCATACTTGGATTGCTGCTCAAACGCGTGTTGCGTTTCAAGAGAGCACCAGTGAAAGTTACCAGCTCCTGCACTTGAATGCGCGCTTGCATCTTGAAAAGAATGGGAGTTGGATCTTGCAAACAGGGGTGCGCAACCTCACAAATAGTGCTTATATAGATCACTTATCTCGTTTAAAAAACATTGGCATGCCGGGCCCGGGCAGGCATGTATACCTTAGTTTAAAATATCAAGTACAACAACAATCTAAAAAATAAACAAAATGAAAAAAATGATTTTAAGTGCAGCAGTATTGGGTTTTTTAACCCTTTCTTGCGGGAAGAATAAATGTGCAGAATGTCATTACGACGCGCCAACTGGCGAAGTTGAAATGGGGTCTTATTGCGGTGATGAACTCCACAATTTAGAGGAGTCAGGTACCTATACAGATAGCCTAGGAGCAACCTACGTGGTACATTGCGGCGAGCATTAATCAAGAACTTTTCAACATTTTTGGCATTTGTTGATAAGTGCCAAAAGCATTTGTTGTCATTAAGACACAAAGGGCCTAATTTTATACTTAGAATCGGGCCCTATGTTTGACGACGACGAAGAAGAATACAACGACAGCAGTTTGAGCGAAGACATCGAGCACTTCGAAGCGCACTTGAAGGGTCAAAAGCTCCAGTTCATCGACAGCGACCGTCTCGAAGGCCTCATCGATCACTACCTCATTCAAGGTCAATTCAATAAGGCAAAAATTGCCTCTGAGCTCGGCATTTACCAGTTTGCCTACAATCCACTTTTCAAGTTGCGCAAAGCGCAGGCATTAGGAGGTATGGGCTTGTTGCAAGAAGCCATGGATTGTGTTGTTCAGCTTGAAAAACAAGAAATTGACAGCCCAGAACTTTATTTAACTAAGGCATCTATTCACGCACAGCAGCGCGAGCACAAACTAGCCATTCGCTATTTTAAATTAGCGCTCAAGCACTCAGATCCTGCCGAACACGACTACATCTACCTCGATATTGCCATTGAATACGAGCGACTTGCACAATATCAAGAGGCTATCGATACCTTGCAGCAAGCACTCAATGCCAATAAGCAAAATGAAGCAGCACTTTATGAATTAGGCCGTTGCTACGACGCTCTTGGCGCCACGGAGGCATCTATTGAAGCCTACCTAAAGTTTATTGACGAGCAACCTTATTCAAGTACCGCTTGGTACAACCTGGGCAATGCCTACAGTAAATTAGAAAACTACGACCGTGCGGTGTGGGCTTATGAATATGCTATTCTCATCAATGACGAATTTGGTCCTGCGCACTTCAACTTAGGCAATGCCTATCTTTCCATAGAAAAATACCACAAATCGATTGAGCACTTTGAGATCTGCATGAAGCACGACGGCGACGATGCCATGGCGCTTTGCTATATCGGTGAAGCCTACGAACAACTAGACGAACTCGAACTTTCCAAGCATTATTACAAGCTCAGTATCGACCTCGAACCCATGCTTCCGGAAGCTTGGTTAGGTTTAGGAATCGTCGAAGACCTCATGGGCTCCACCAAAGAGGGTATTGTCCTGATTCAAAAAGCCCTAGACTACGACCCCGAAAACTCCGGTATTCATCATGTTCTGGCTGGTGCTTACCAAAAAATTGACCTGCGTTCAGAGGCTGAGTTTCATTACCTCAAAAGCTTAGCGCTCCTCCCAGACGACCAAGAAGCGCTTTCGGATTATATTTCTTTTGTAAGTGAATCGTCTTTGGCCGATGCACAACAATTCATATTGCAGTTTTGCCAAGACAACCCGTTGGTATTCGAGGCCCAACTACATCTGATCAATATCAAATGGCAAATGGGGCAATTTGCCGAAGCAAAGCATTTATACCAACAATGCCTCACACAAAACGCGAGTAGCGCCAAACAGATCTTTGAAATCAATCCCAAACTACTCGACGACACCGATTTTTTATACTTAGCTGACTAACCATGAACTTTAAACTTTCTTTTATCCCCAAACGCAGTGAAAAACCACGTGAAAAAGGCGTTACCATGATGATGGACAAGGGTTTAGGTCTGCGTGAAACCGAACACTTTATCGAAGCTTCTGCGCACCTCACAGACATCATTAAATTTGGCTTTGGAACAGCATTTGTGACGCGTCAGCTCGACGAGAAAATCAAAATGTACCGAGAAGCAGGCATTCGACCTTATTTTGGTGGTACACTTTTCGAAGCATTTTACGCGCGAGGAATGTTCAAGGAGTATGTACAGATGCTCGATAAATACGATCTCGATCTCGCAGAGATCTCCGACGGATCGATCATCATTCCTCACGATGAAAAGTGTAAGCTTATCCACGAGCTCTCTAAGTCTAGAACGGTACTTTCTGAAGTAGGATCCAAAGATTCAGGCATCCTCATTTCACCTGCCAAATGGGTGCGCCTTATGAAAGCAGAATTAGAAGCGGGCAGTTGGAAAGTTATTGCTGAAGGCCGTGAGGCAGGTAATGTAGGTGTATTCAGACCAAATGGTACTGCGCATTCCATGCTCATTAACCGCATTATTGCCAGCGTGAAACCAGAGGATATCCTCTGGGAGGCTCCACAAAAAAACCAGCAGGTTTGGTTTATCAAACTTTTTGGTGCAGAAGTCAATTTAGGCAATATTGCCCCCAATGACGTCATCCCTTTAGAGTGCTTGCGCCTTGGCTTGCGTGGAGATACCTTCTTTGATTTCCTTCCAAAATCTTACGCAGACCGCCTCAAACAGGTCAACGACGATGCCGATGCCGATCTAGACGATGATCAAGAATAATTCGCTCGCGCTTTATTCCAAACACCTTCAAATTACTGGCCATCAAGGCCCTATTTATGCACTTTCACAAGATGCAAACTATATTTACTCTGCTTCGTCGGACAAATTCGTAGCACGTTGGCATCAAACCACAGGATTGCAAGATGATTTTGCTGTTCGCTGTTCGCAAGCGCCGTTTAGCATGCTGGTGTTGCCCGACTACAACCAACTCATCATTGGTTTATCTGATGGTAGTCTGCACCTGATAGACACCATTCAAAAGGTAGAGCTCAAATACTTGAAGGTGCATCAAAGTGCTGTATTTGCTATCGCGTATAATCCCCAACAAAATCAGCGATATACTGCCGATGCAGAGGGCAATGTGCTCATTTGGGATGCCGCTTGGAATCTTATGTTGTCGCTTCCACTCGCTTGCGGTAAAATTCGTCAAATTGCTGTAGCTCCGGATGGAAGTTATTTTATAGTAGCTTGTAACGACGGTTATTTTAGAAAAGTTGAAACAACATTTTTCAATGAAACGCAGCAGGTCTATGCACACCACGAGGGCTGTACAGCGCTCTGTATATTGCCAAATGGAGATTTGTTGAGCGCCGGAAAAGATGCCTTCATCAGGCGCTGGACAGCAGCCGGAGACAAGCAAAATGCCTTCCCTGCACATTTGGGAACGATTTACCAGCTACTCAAATTGTCTGATGCGCACTATGTGTCAGCCTCTAGAGACAAAACCCTCAAAATTTGGTCTCTTACAGATGATCAAATTTGTCAGAAGCTCGATATACATATGGCCGCGCACCGCCATTCCATCAATGCGTTGTTGTTATTAGGTGAAGGATTTGCCAGTGCCGGCGACGACAAAAGAATCCTTATTTGGCATGCGTCCAATGCAAAAACGCCGTAATTTTAGCACATGAAGCTTTGGACATTCGTATGTATTTTTTTCACGCTAGGTGTTCACGCGCAGTTCCAATTCAATTTCAGTACTTATATTCCAGTACTCTCCGATGGGCAAAACCTAAGTAAGGCTTGGGCCGGAGGTTTCAATACACCTCAATTTTCTACCCTAGACTACGATTATGATGGCGATGAAGACCTCCTTGTTTTTGACCGCAGCGCAGACCAAATCCGCGTATTTAAGCAGGTTTCTTCAGCTGCTGGCCCTACTTATGAAATCGATTTGCGTGCGCAATTATTTTTTCCGCCCAACCTCCATTACCGCGTCACTACCTATGACTACGACAACGACGGTAGAAAAGACCTCTTCGGTTATGCAGTTGGTGGATTGCAGGCTTACAGGAATATAGGAAATGCTGCAAGCGGCTTGCAATGGGAGGCTTATAGCCCTTATTTGCTTTCCAATTACGCCGGGCC
>JBIKZM010000057.1:0-7409 GCA_044354735.1 Crocinitomicaceae bacterium | reverse complement strand
GGAAGGGGTTGTTTTACTTGGTCTCTTCGTCAAAAATGCGTTTTGGACGCAATTGCTCAAACAAACCTAGCGTAAGCCAATAAGGAAGTATAAATCCTAATAAAAAGAATAACATCCAAAAGGCCATTCCGCCAATTAAAAGAAACATAACAATACCGAAAGTGCTCATCTTCTATTATTTTTGCAGTTGAAAACTTTTCAAAATTACATAAATTAATTCATAAACACCAAGAAATGGAATTTCGCATCGAAAAAGACACCATGGGCGAGGTCAATGTGCCTGCTCGCCGTTACTGGGGGGCTCAAACAGAACGTTCGCGCAACAACTTTAAAATTGGCCCAGAGGGCTCGATGCCGATTGAAATCATCCACGCTTTTGCGTACCTAAAAAAGGCTGCGGCTCATGCCAACCACCAGCTTGGTGTTTTGACACAAGAAAAAAGAGATTTGATCTCTAATGTGTGTGATGAAATCTTGACTGGACAGCACAACGATGAATTTCCTTTAGTGATTTGGCAAACAGGTTCTGGTACGCAATCCAACATGAACTGCAATGAAGTGATTGCCAATCGTGGGCATGTCGTAAATGGTGGGCAATTGCTAGACGAACAAAAAGTGCTGAACCCCAATGACGACGTCAATAAATCGCAGTCTTCTAACGATACCTACCCAACGGCTATGCACATTGCAGCCTACAAAATGACTGTCGAAATCACACTTCCTGGAATGAAACACTTGCGAGACATTCTCCAACAAAAAGTTGTCGAATTCAAAGACATCGTGAAAACCGGACGCACCCACTTTATGGATGCTACGCCGCTCACACTAGGACAAGAATTTAGCGGATATGTGGCGCAGCTTGATTACTCGATGCGCGCGATCAACAATGCGTTGGTTGTTGTTTCTGAACTAGCTTTAGGTGGAACCGCGGTTGGAACCGGTTTAAATACGCCAAAAGGCTATGACGTTTTGGTGGCACAAAAAATTGCTGAATTTACCGGTTTACCTTTCATCACTGCTGCCAATAAGTTTGAAGCTTTAGCCGCACACGACGCCATGGTAGAGCTTTCTGGCGCGCTCAAGCGTAGTGTGGTTTCACTCATGAAAATAGCCAATGACATCCGCATGCTTTCTTCTGGGCCGCGTTGTGGCATCGGAGAAATCATCATCCCAGACAACGAGCCAGGCTCATCTATTATGCCTGGAAAAGTAAACCCAACACAACCAGAGGCTTTAACGATGGTTTGTGCGCAAGTAATGGGCAATGACGTAACCGTGAGTATTGCGGGTTCTAACGGTCATTTTGAGCTCAATGTATTTAAGCCGGTAATTGCAGCTAATGTGTTGCAATCTGCGCGCCTCGTTGGAGATGCTTGTGTTTCTTTTGCAGACAACTGCGCAGTAGGTATTCAGGCTAATTTACCCATGTTGAAACAACACCTCGACAACTCGCTCATGCTCGTGACAGCACTCAATACCAAAATCGGATACTACAAAGCTGCTGAAATTGCCAAATACGCACATAAAAACGGCACAACACTCAAGGAAGCGGCTGTTGGCCTCGGGCATGTAAGCGCAGAAGAATACGACCAAATTGTAGACCCATCTAAAATGATTGGTTCTTTGGACTAATTCATCAATTCTTCAGAGCAAATTAGCCTGGGCTCGAAACATATTATTCATTAATTTTGTACATAAAAAATTTCAATGTCAAAAATTAAAGTAGCCAATCCAGTCGTAGAGCTCGACGGAGATGAAATGACCCGTATCATCTGGAAATTCATCAAGGACAAACTCATCTTACCTTACCTCGATTTAGATATCAAATACTATGACCTCGGTATAGAAAAACGCGATGAAACCAACGATCAAATCACGATAGACGCTGCTGAAGCCATCAAAAAACACCAAGTCGGTATCAAATGTGCTACCATCACTCCTGACGAAGCCCGTGTAGAAGAATTTCATTTGAAATCAATGTGGAAGTCTCCTAACGGCACCATCCGCAATATCCTAGACGGCACTGTTTTTCGCGAACCTATCGTCATGCAAAACGTACCGCGTTTGGTGACCAACTGGACAGCTCCTATTATCGTGGGGCGTCATGCTTTCGGCGACCAATACCGCGCAACTGATGCCGTTTTCAAAGGAAAAGGAAAGCTCACCATGACCTTCACGCCTGAAGATGGCAGCGAAATCCAAACTTTTGAAGTCTATAATTTCAAAGGCGACGGCGTTGGAATGGCAATGTACAACACCGACGAATCGATTTCTGGTTTTGCCCGAAGCTGTTTCAACATGGCCTTAACTAAAAAATGGCCGCTCTATCTTTCTACCAAAAACACCATCTTGAAAAAATACGATGGGCGTTTCAAAGATATTTTCGAAGAAATCTACCAACAAGAATTTAAGGCGCTTTTTGAAGCTGCAGGCATCGTTTACGAGCACCGCCTCATCGACGACATGGTCGCTTCCGCATTGAAATGGCACGGTAATTTTGTGTGGGCTTGTAAAAACTATGATGGCGACGTACAGTCAGACACCGTTGCACAAGGTTTTGGTTCATTGGGCCTCATGACTTCCGTGTTGATCACACCAGACGGGAAAATCATGGAGTCGGAAGCCGCACACGGTACCGTAACACGCCATTACCGCGACCACCAAGCAGGTAAAAAAACCTCTACCAACCCTATCGCATCGATCTTCGCCTGGACGCGCGGTTTGGCTTTCAGAGGTAAACTAGACAACAACCAAGCGCTTATCGACTTTTGTGATACACTCGAAAAAGTATGTATTGAAACCGTGGAAAGCGGCGTCATGACCAAAGACTTAGCTGTTTGTATTCATGGCAATAAAGTCACACACGGAGACCACTACGTGTACACTGAAGAATTTTTAGATGCACTCGACCAAGGGTTGAAAGCAAAAATGAATTAATTTAGAGGGGCTTAGGCCCCTTTTTTTATGCGTCTACTTTTATTTTTTTCTTTTTTGAGTTCTTTTGTTTGGAGTCAACTCCCTGCCTCTCCTAATAATGGTATTCCCGATGATTGGCTTGGTTCCTATGAAGGTGTAATGGAAATCTATAATAACAATGGTTTACAACAAAAAATTGGGATCAACTTTGACTTACAAATCATGGATAGGCCTAATTATTGGACCTATAATATGTCATATATCAATCTAAAAGATGGAGAAGTCGAGAGTACCAAAGCATACAAAATATTTTATGCGGAAGAGACTAAAAAACTTTGGCTGGACGAAGGTGACAGTTTACTCATCGAAATGACGCATTTAGGCAATTGCTTTTATGACCACTTTGAATTGAGCGGCATGTTTTTCAATTCATCGCTTTGTAAACAAGATGAAAACCTGATATTCCAAATTACCGGTGGACAAAAAAAACCAACATATACAAGCCCATACATTAAAGAAGCTGAATGTTCTGTTGAAACATTGCATTTCGACTTTCTCCAAAGAGTGCTACTCAAACCAAAAAAATGAAGTATATCAACATCATTTCATTTCTGATCATAGGTTTATTTTCTTGTAAAACGATTACAATAGAATTACCGGTACCGGACTTCAAGGTCGTAGACGAGGTAAGCGCTCCCGAGCCCTCTTTTCTTTCTTTAGAAACAGAATTAGCACTCAAGCCGTATTTGACAGAAGCGGATAAAAGCCTAGACAAAAAATTTAATGGTGGAGAAGATCCGTGCGAAGGGATCAGTTACAAATACCATTTTGAGCGCGATCCATTGCACTTTGAACTAAAAGAGACAGAAGTCATTTGTGAAATAAATGGCAAGTTTGATTTGAGTCTATCTTACTGCCCGGATTGCCAAAATGTATTTGGCGATGAGTTGTGCATCATTCCTCGCGTTTCTGCTTCTTGTGGTGTGGGAGAGCCCAAAAGAAAGGTGCTGATCACCTACGCAAGCAAAATTGAAATTACTGACAATTTTAGACTGCGCTCTCAAACGAAACTTAAGGAGTTTGCATTAATTGACCCATGCAAAATCACGGTTTTCAAATATGATGCAAGCTCAACGATAGAAAAAGAAGTACGCGCCTCCTTAGTACAACTCGAAAAAGAAGTAGACAAACAATTGGCTTTAGCGCCGATACACAGCACCATGACTGAAGTTTGGAAATCTCTACAAGAACCTATTTTAGTCCAGCCTTACGGTTATTTTTATTTGCGCCCGCAGCAAATTGGAATTGACGGCCTGACTTTAAAAAATGAAGGACAAAAGGCTTATTTCACTACCCAAATGGTGGCTAGACCTCTGTTTTCTACGGATGCTGTAGAATTACCAGTATCGCGCTTACCTAAAAACACACCTCAAACCAAAGCAACAAATACAAGTGTTTTTAATTTGCGCACAGTGGCTTCTTATGATTCAATTAACCACTTTTTACTGCGAGATTTCGATACACAACACATCAAAATCACCGATAAAAAATACATCAATATAGACAAAGTCCAGGTCCTAGGACCGCAAGGTGAGCGATTGGTGCTATCTGTTCAGTTTTCTGGCACAAAAAAAGGAACGCTTTATTTAGTCGTGCAGCCATATATTGACCTACAGCAACATTTAAGAATCAGAGAAGTTGATTACGAATTGCGAACAAAAAGCGTGTTGTTACACTCTGCTAAATGGATGCTCAACTCGAAGCTTAAAGAACAACTTACTGCCAATATCGATGTTGATTTAAGCCCTATTTTAAGTGAATCCAAAGCGGCAATTGAACAACAAATCAACAGTGAAATAACAAAGGGAGTTTGGTTACAAGGAAAAATAGACGAATTAAGCGTACAAAACTTACTCTTAACAACCGGATTTTTAGTCGTAGACCTGCGCTTAAGTGGAAAGCTGAAACTTAAAATAGAATAATGCGTATAAAAGCCTTGTGAAAATTCTATTTTTTCTTTTTTTCACCCTGTTCAATTGCGTCCTTTACGGACAGCGCTCCGCTTACAATAGTTGTTCTGGGGCCGTGTTTGCCCCTATTGAAGGTTCTTATTCGCTCTCCTACCTCGGAGACAAAAAAGACAATCAAATGTGGTTGGTATTTATTGCGCCAAAATCAGGTAAATTCATATTAGAAATAACAACTATAAGTGCTTCGTTGAACTCATCTAAAGGTGTTATATACTTAAGTGACGACGATTGGTGCGCGCTAACACCCCTGCAAAAATCACAAACAGATAGTATTTCATTTGAAATTAGAGGCCAACCAGTGGTGAAAGAGATTGATATAGAAAAAAACCAATGTGCCACTATTTGTATAGAAACACAAGCCCGTCTAAAAGAAGAAGTATTATTCAAAAGCAACTTTATTGCGACGCGTTTACGTGAGGATGAACAAATTTTGGACTTCACCTACGACGACGCCCTTCCTGTTTACACTTTAGTACTGCGCGACAAGCAAACGCTAGCGCCTATTGCGGGAAGAATTGTTTTAAAGGGTGCTGCTGAAATCAACGGAACCTATTTTGCATCTCAATTGAGCATCAATCTGAAACAACCTATCAAAAAGGGTGTGATCAAGGTAGAGGCGCCGGGCTATTTTCCTATAGAATTTAAAGAAACCCGCATTCCTTTTGGCACAGGTTATACAGACACTATTCATTTGAATGGGTTTAAACCTGGAGAACTTACCAAACTCGAACAAGTTTATTTTAGTGCAGGATTACCAGAGATTATGGAAGAATCGTACCCGCAACTCAATCGTTTACGCGACTTACTTTTGCTCAATCCTCAAATCGAAATCGAAATTCATGGTCATGTGAATTTGGATGAAAACACCGCAAAAAAAGCACAAAAATTATCCAAACAGCGTGCTGAAATGGTTAAAAATTATTTAGTAGAAAGTGGCGTAACGGCTAAACGTTTGTATCCTATAGGTTACGGTTCTACTAAACCGGTTTATAGCAAACCTAAAGATGAGTCAGAAAAAGAAGCCAACAGAAGGGTGGAGATTTTAATCAAAGAAAATTAGCAAGCCATTTTCGCTACACGATTTGCATGTCTGCCACCTTCAAAAGCAGTATTTAAAAATACATTGACCATTTCTTTTGCTTCTTCTACTGAAATAAATCTGGCGGGAAGTGAAATGATGTTGGCATCGTTGTGTAAACGCGCTAATTCAGCTATTTCTGGGGTCCAACACAGGGCACAACGAATAGTTTGGTGTTTATTAGCTGTCATGCTGATTCCGTTTCCAGATCCACAAAGCAAGATGCCAATACTTCCCGGGTTTGATTCGATATGAGAGGCAACAGGATGCGCATAATCTGGGTAGTCAATGCTTTGCTCTGAGTAACAACCGTAATCTTTTACTTCATAACCTAAAGACGTAAGATATGTAATAAGTAATTGCTTGGTTTCGAAACCAGCGTGATCAGAACCAATTGGAATTATCATTTTTTTCTTGCTAATTTAAGCACTATTTTAAGTATTAACTTATAAACAAATCAAAAATAATGAGTTCTACAGCTCAATAGTTACGTTGGATTTACAAACAGTGTTGTGCTGAATTGAGTTAAGAACTTGTTGATAACAGATTATAACGATTTTTGGATATGTAATTATTTTGTATAAGCTCAAATAGACTTGACATAAGCACTATTTTTTAACTTTCTTTATACACCTGTTTTCAACCTGTTTCAAACTAAATACTGTTCTATTCGTCTAAATTGTTTTAAACAAGTTATCATTTGTTCATTTTGTTTATTAAGTTTTATATGTCTTATTTTCAATAAGTTACACCTTATCAAAAGTGGATAGAATGTGTATAAATATTAGTAATATCAAGAAACAATTAAAACACGCCTAAATTATACACATATCAACACCCTTAATAGTAGTAATAAATATTTTAAAAATTCTTTTAAAAGAAATATATTAATATTATAAAAAGGGTGGAACCTATTAATTTTGCAGCTAGCAAATGAAACAGTAGCTTTAACCTATGCAATCCACTTTCAACCATCTCATTGATCAAATTGATGCTTTTATCAGGAAGTATTATAAAAATCTCTTGATTAAAGGCTGCTTGTTGTTTACTTTATTTTTCATTTTAACGCTGCTAACGGCATCTTTTTTAGAATTTTTTGGTCGTTTTCCAATTCTGGTAAGAGCCATTTTATTTTTTGGGTTTATAGCTATCCAAAGTTATTTATTCATTCGATGGATAGGTATTCCTTTAAGCCGTTTATGGTCTTTTGGTAAAAGAATATCTCATTTACAAGCGGCAGATATTATTGGGTCATTTTTTCCTGAGGTAGCTGATAAACTAAAGAATACGCTTCAACTTCAACAAGACCTAGATGATCATGTAGGAAATATAGATCTTATTGCTGCAAGTATTGCGCAGCGGGCTTGTCAATTGAATATCATATC
>JBIKZM010000056.1:0-7470 GCA_044354735.1 Crocinitomicaceae bacterium | reverse complement strand
ACAATACGCGTAATTTTTGAGGTCAATTCTGGCGTAGCGTGCGTTATTTTACCGATAATGATGCGGTGTATGGACCTCAGGGTATCATTAGAGATGAATTGCAATTCAAACGAAGGAAGGTTAATGACGACAAAAGTTGTCGGTTTTTTTGCAGCTTGCCTGAGTTTATCTAAGGAAATTTGCGCGTGATAGAGTTGATCCTGTTTTGATTGTGCAAATGCCAAAACAGTTGCTGAACCTATGCGGCCATCTGCATTGAGTCCTTGTTTTTTTTGATATACTTTTAATGCAGCTGTATAGCCTAAACTATCGGTGTTTTCATACGCATAACCAAGCCCAATAAGCGCAATTTGGAGTTGTTGCCAAGCTAATAATTTGTTGTCTTTTTCTGTGGCGAGCTTGAATGAAATCGTATCTAATTTAGCTGAATCGGCAAATTGATATAAGTTTTGGGCCATATAACGGTAGTTGGTATCTGCAGGCCCGCAGCTCAGCAACAGCGAATCGGTGTTTTGAGATTTGGTAAGCCAGGCAGTCGGGAATTTTTTCCATGTCCTGACTTTGAAGGCTTGTTTATTGAAATCAATCAATCCGCTGTCGAGGTCTTGAACCATGGTGCCAATTTGGTAGTTGATTAGCAATTCTTTGATCAAGGTTGGTTTTTGATCGAGCGAAATAATTCTTGCGCTCGGCAGGCCAAAATGGTCGTGTTTTGCAATGGTTTTGAGCCAATTTTTTTGAATGGTCTGTCCAATTGCAGTGCTCGCGTAAACAGACCTAAAGCCAATTTGTCGATAGTAAGCATACAGCTGTTGGCGTTGTGTTTTGTCTAGCGGGAGCTGAGGGTGTCCGTCGTTGAGGAGCCGTTTGATTTTGAGTGCATCGGGCATTTTTCGGTCAAAAAGAAAATCTTTTTGTACAATTGTTGGGGTCGCTTCATGACAAGCATAAAGCAAGAGAAACGATACGAGTAGCACTGAGGTAATTTGTAGGGTGCACTTCATATTAATGCTTAATTTCGTTGAAAGTAGTTAAAACTTTGCATTCACAATGGTAATTTTTCTCATCATACTTACAGCATTCCTCTCTTGGCAAGGATTTCAAAATCAGGCTTTTCTGGAGCGCATGCTCTTTATCCCCTACCGCTGTAAACACAATTCGGAGTGGTACAGGTTTTTTACGCACATGTTTGTGCACCTCGATTGGTCGCATTTGCTCTTCAATATGCTCACGCTCTGGTTTATCGGCGATTTTCTAGCTGCCGAATACAGCCTCATTTTTGGTGCGCTCAAAGGCACATATTATTTTGCCATGCTCTATCTAATGGGTGGCCTATTTGCAACACTTTATTCCTTTTACAAACACCAAGACCAACCACATTACCGCAGTTTAGGTGCCTCAGGAGCGGTAACTGCCGTGCTTTTTGCCTTTATTGCCGCGCACCCTACACAAGGGCTGATGCTGATGTTCATTCCGATACCTATTCCTGCCTATATTTTCGGCCCCATCTATTTGCTCATCGAATATTATGCGTTTAGAAAGGGCAACACCGGTATTGCCCACGACGCACATATTGCTGGTGCGCTCGCGGGGCTCTTGTTCGTTTTTATTTTTTTACCGGGCTATGCGCAATTTTTTGCATCTTTGTTTCATTAGAAGTTCTGCAATCCATGCGCTACGTTAACAACAACGGTACCTTATTGCCAGCAGATGCGCCAACCATCTCGCCGGGCAACCGCGCGCATTTATATGGCGATGGCGTGTTTGAGAGTATTCGCATCATTAATGGCCGCCCACTCAACCTAGAAAACCATATTTTGCGCTTGTTGGCCGGTGCGCGCGCCATTCATATGCGCCCATCCGCGAGTTATACAACACCTTTTTTTGAAGCAAAAATCATTGAGTTGTGTGCGCAATCAGGCATCAATGAAGGCGGTAGGTGTCGTTTGTCTTTGGACAGAATCAGTGGTGGTGCGTATTTGCCAGAAGCCAATGAAGCTATCTACTACATTGAGGTGCTGCCTTATGAGGTCAATCATTTTGAACTCAATGCGCGTGGTTTAGAGCTCGATATCTATCAAGAAATCAAGTTGCATAAAAATCCGTTGTCCAATTTCAAGACCAAAATGGGTTTGCCATACGTAATGGCTGCATTATATGCCAAATCGAAAGATTTAGACGATGTTTTTTTAACAGATTACCGCGGCCAAATTCTCGAAACCTCTTCTTGCAATTTTTTCATCATCAGCAACGCTGTGCTTTATACACCAAGTTTAGAAGAAGGCTGTTTGGCCGGTACCATGCGGATGCAAGTCATCAATTTGGCCTTGGCCAACGGGATCAAAGTTTACGAGAGCCCTATCTTACCCCAACATTTGCTCGCCGCCGACGAAATCTTTCTCACGAACGCCATCCGGGGCATCAATTGGGTGGGTGGTTACCGCACCAAGCGTTACCAGAACAACATTTCACGCAAATTGGTGGTGCTACTCAATGCATATTGGGAAAAAGCCACACAATAGTTTTCAACAATTGCCAAGCCGCGCAGAAGAATTCCCTAAATTTAGAGTTCTCATTTTACTGCTGCCATGTACCTCATTTTTGACACCGAAACCACCGGCCTACCCCGCAATTTTAATGCACCCATTACCGACCTAGACAACTGGCCGCGCGTGGTACAGCTTGCTTGGCAGCTCCACGACGAAGCTGGTGAGCTCGTTGCGCAACAAGACTTCATCATTCGCCCCGATGGTTTCAATATCCCGTTTGAGTCCGAGCGCGTGCATGGCATTTCCACCGAATTAGCGCTCGCTGTTGGCGAAAGCCTTTCAGACGTATTGGCGCTTTTCAACAAAGACCTTGCGCGGGCCAATTTCATGGTTGGGCACAACCTGCGTTTTGACCTCAACGTCATGGGTGCAGAATACCTGCGCATGGGCCACGAAACACCGCTTACGCTGCCTGTACTCGATACCTGCACCGAAAATAGCGCTCAATTGTGTCAAATTCCAGGCGGCCGTGGGGGTAAATTTAAATTACCCACACTTACCGAGTTGCATCAGCATCTTTTTGGCGAAGCCTTTAGTGAGGCCCACAACGCCACCGCCGATGTCGAGTCCACCACCCGCTGTTTTTTGGAGCTTTTGCGCAAAGAACACTATACCCTAGAAGAAATCTTACAAGAGCCTGGCTATTTTGAATCTTTTAGAACGCTCAATCCAAAGCCGATACAAAAAATTGGCTTGCAGCACCTCAACCTAAAGGCAGAAAGTCAAAAACTACTAGATGCCAAGCGCCCAACGCAAGCGCCACCCATTCCAAAACCAATTGTGCAGCTCGGTCAAGAAGATGTCGTTTTTGCACACCTACACAACCATACCCAATATTCCATCTTGCAATCAACAGCTGAGGTGGGCGCGCTCATCGCAAAAGCTGTTGCTATGAAGCAGCCAGCACTTGCCCTTACCGACACCGGCAACATGATGGCCGCCTTTCAATTTGAAAAAATAGCGGCGGCCCACAACGCTAAAGTAGCGGCTGAGCGGGCAGAAGCGCAAGAAAAGGGAGTGCCTTTTGAGGGCCAAGAAATCTTACCTATCATTGGTTGTGAATTCAATATTTGCCGAAATCATCAAGATAAATCAGTCAAAGACAACGGCTACCAAATCGTCTGCCTGGCCAAAAATAAAAACGGGTATCAACAACTGATCAAACTGGCTTCTATTGCCTACACACAAGGGATGTATTACGTGCCTAGAATAGACAAAGAAGTTTTATTACAATACAAAGAGGACCTCATCGTTTTGAGCGGCAACTTATACGGAGAAATTCCAAATTTGTTGCTCAATGTGGGGGAACGCCAAGCAGAAGAAGCCCTCCTGTGGTGGAAAGCACAGTTTGGAGAAGACTTTTACATCGAAATTGGCCGCCACAACCTCGAAGTAGAAGAGCGGCTCAACCCGATGCTTGTTTCCTTGGCTGAACAACACCAAATTAAGTTGGTCGCTACCAACAACACCTACTACGTCGAGCAAAAAGATGCCACGGCGCACGACGTCTTGCTGTGCGTCAAAGATGGCGAATTGGTTGAGACGCCAAAAGGGCGCGGGCGCGGTTTTCGGTATGGCCTCGAGAACGACTCCTACTACTTGCGCAGCACCGAAGAGATGCTAGGGCTCTTTGCAGACTTGCCTCAAGCCATCACGAACGTAGCGGAAATTATTGCCAAATGCGAACACTACGGTTTGGCCCGCGAAGTCTTGCTGCCGGCGTTTGATATCCCCGTTGAGTTTGTCGATACCCAAGATGCACTAGATGGAGGCAAGCGCGGAGAAAACGCCTTTTTGCGTTATCTCACTTATGAAGGCGCGAAAAGGCGCTACACCGACCTCACCACCGAACTTAATGAGCGCATTGACTTCGAATTGGCCACCATTGAAAAAACGGGCTATCCCGGTTATTTCTTGATTGTTCAAGATTTCTGCAATGCGGCGCGCCAAATGGGAGTTTCTGTGGGGCCGGGCCGGGGTTCGGCTGCAGGCTCAGCCGTGGCCTACTGCAATGGCATTACCAACGTAGACCCCATCAAATACAATCTGCTCTTTGAGCGCTTTCTCAACCCAGACCGCGTCTCGATGCCCGATATCGACATCGACTTCGACGACGAAGGCCGCGGCCGCGTGATCGACTACGTCATCAACAAATACGGCGCCAAGCAAGTTGCCCAAATTATCACCTATGGCACCATGGCTGCAAAGTCAGCTATCCGCGACACCGCGCGCGTCATGAACCTTCCGCTGCCCGAAGCAGACCGCCTGGCTAAGCTCATTCCCGATCTTTCTTTGCGCAAACTCTTTACGATACCAGAGCCTGAGCTGATCGATAAATTGCGCAACCAAGAGGCGGTCACTAATGCCAAAGAACTTCGGCGCATCTACCAAGGCACCGACCTCCAAGCGCAGGTTTTACAAAAAGCCATGGAAATCGAAGGATCTGTCCGCAACACCGGTATCCATGCCTGTGGTGTGATCATCACCCCAGACGACCTCACTAATTTTGTCCCGGTAGCCACGGCCAAAGACTCCGAGATGGTCTGTACCCAATACGATAACTCGGTTGCAGAAGCGGCAGGCTTACTCAAAATGGACTTCCTTGGGCTCAAAACCCTCACCCTGATCAAAGACGCCATTCGTTTGGTCAAAGAAAACCACGGCATCGAACTGGACCCCGATGCTTTTCCAATAGATGACGAAGCAACCTATGCATTATTTCAGCGCGGCGATACCGTTGGTATTTTCCAATATGAATCTCCCGGGATGCAAAAACACCTCAAGGAGCTGAAGCCCACTGTTTTTAACGATCTCATCGCTATGAACGCTCTTTACAGACCGGGGCCGATGGAATACATTCCTTCTTATTGCAAGCGCAAGCATGGAGATGAACCCATCGTTTATGATTTACCCGATTGCGAGGACTACCTCAAAGAAACTTATGGGATTACCGTTTATCAAGAACAGGTCATGCTCTTGTCTCAAAAGTTAGCCGATTTTACCAAAGGTGAGGCCGATACCCTGCGCAAGGCTATGGGTAAAAAAGACCGCAAAGTTCTCGACAAAATGAAGCCAACCTTTATTGAGCGTGCTTCGGCCAAAGGACATCCTTCACCAACGCTAGAAAAAGTCTGGAAAGACTGGGAAGCTTTTGCCTCTTATGCTTTCAATAAATCACACTCCACCTGCTATGCATGGGTGGCGTATCAAACAGCTTATTTAAAAGCCAATTACCCGGCAGAATACATGGCTTCTGTACTCAGTAACAACATGTCCGATATCAAACAAGTATCTTTCTTTATGGAAGAATGTCGCCGCATGGGCATTGAAGTTTTGGGCCCAGACATCAATGAATCAGGTTTTACCTTTTCTGTCAATGCAGTGGGCGCCGTGCGTTTTGGCCTGGGTGCCATTAGAGGAATGGGCAGCGGCCCCGTTGAGGCCATTTTGGCCGAGCGTAAAAACGGTCCTTTTGACTCCATCTTTGATCTCACTAAACGCATCAATTTGCGCCTTTGCAATAAACGCGCCTTTGAAAGTTTGGTCTATGCCGGTGGTTTTGATTCCTTTAAAGAAGTACATAGGGCCCAATATATGGTAGCCGATGCCAATGGCCGAACCTTTTTGGATGCCGCGATGCGTTTTGGAGCAAGTGTTCAAGAACAAGCGCAGTCTTCTCAACACAACATGTTTGGCGAGGCTACGGGTACCACCATGCCGGCGCCAATAGTTCCTCGTGCCGAAGAATGGCCCGCTATCTACAAACTCAATCGCGAGAAAGAAGTGGTGGGTATTTTTATCTCGGGTCATCCCCTCGACGATTACAAAGTAGAGATCAGTTCTTTTTGTACAGGCTCGGTTGCTATGCTCAATGATCCTGCCGCCTATTTAGGCAGAGACGTACTGCTTGCTGCCATCATCACTACTGCAGAGCACCGCCTTACCAAGCGCGGAGACGCCTTTGGTTCACTCTTTATCGAAGATTACCAAGAAGCTTTTAAGCTGAATTTATTCAATGAGTCTTACCTGAAGTTCAAGCATTTTATGGAGCCAGGTACTTTTGTGGCTATCAAGGGCCGCATAGAAGTGCCGCGTTTTAGACAATACCCCGAATTTGTAGTGCACCATATCGAATTGCTGCAAGAGCTCCGAGACAAACGCGCCAAAATGCTCAAGTTGCGCTTTTCAGCCAAACAACTCGATCAATTGGTTATTGACCAACTTCATGATCTTTTTGAAGCCAACCCTGGGGCTTGTCAATTGCACTTTACTGTATTTGATCCGCTGGATGGCATTGAAGTTTCCCTGCCGTCGCGCAGCATTAAGGTGCAGCCTTCAAGTCAGTTGTTTAAAGAACTCGCCAAGCTCGATATCCAATTCAAACTGAACTGAAATAGGACATAAAAAAAGCGCTCGAAAGAGCGCTTTTTTTATTTTATCGATAATTTAGTATTATGCTTCTGTAGACTCTTGTGGAACCAATACGCGGCCGCAATGTTCACAGACAATAATTTTCTTTTTGGTGACGATATCGAGCTGACGCTGCGGTGGAATCTTGTTGAAGCAACCTCCACATGAGCCACGCATCACTTGCACTACAGCCAAGCCATTTTTAGCATTGGTACGCAAACGCTCGTAGGCAAAAACCAAACGGTTTTCGATGTTTTTCTTGGCAGTGTCTGATGCCTTGATGAGTTTTTCTTCGTCTTTTTGAGTCTCGCTGACGATGGCCTCTAGTTCTGCTTTTTTGCCGTCGAGGTCACCTTGTTTCATTTCAACACGATCGACTGCTTCTGTCAAGGTTTCTTTCTTGAGGTCAATTTTGAGCTTGGCTTCTTTAGACTTTTTGTCGTGTAGTTTGATTTCGAGTTCTTGGAATTCGATTTCTTTAGAAAGAGATTCGAACTCGCGGTTGTTGCGC
>JBIKZM010000282.1:0-2506 GCA_044354735.1 Crocinitomicaceae bacterium | reverse complement strand
ACGCTTGGAGGAAAGTATGGCACCACGCTTGGTCTTAACTTCTCTACAACATATCGTCCAGAGCAAACGTTAAATGGAATTGACCTCAACGATTCTTCGAGAGTTGTATACCACACGCGTCCGTTTAGTTTGAGTGACAGCTTATATTGGCAAGACATCAACTTCAATATCACAAAGAAAATCAACAAGCAATGGAGTGGTATTTTGAGTTTTTACGACATCAAAATCAATAACGATGTTGTGAAGGTGAGTGATGCAAAAGGAATTATTCATGCCAGAATTGCAGTTTTAGAGGGCACCTATAAAATCAATACCCACCATGCAGTTCGTTGGGAGCTCCAAGGTATGTGGGTGCAAAAAAATGAAGATGGCATCAACGACAAAGGCAACTGGGCTACGGCGCTTGTTGAGTACACCATTTCTCCAGGATGGTTTTTCTCAGCCATGAACCAGTACAATTATGGAAATGCAGATGTCAGCAAACGCGTCAATTATCCAATTATCACTTGTGGCTACATCAAAGACGCGACGCGTTTGACGTTATCCTATGGTCGTCAGCGCGCTGGCTTATTTTGCGTAGGGGGTGTTTGCCGCCCAGTACCTGCCAATAACGGACTCATGATCAATTTAACGCACAGTTTTTAACATGAAACAAGGAATTCTTTTTGCAGCATTTGCGTTTTTATT
This sequence comes from Crocinitomicaceae bacterium, assembly GCA_044354735.1. Taxonomy (GTDB): domain Bacteria; phylum Bacteroidota; class Bacteroidia; order Flavobacteriales_D; family Crocinitomicaceae; genus UBA952. Next base: position 1,819 of record JBIKZM010000282.1, on the reverse strand, counting down.
TGGGCTCTATCTATTGCCTTCTTGTGACCGCATCACCAACCCATATCCTCCAGTTGTCAATTTAGAGTTGGACACCACACTCTATCCAGGTAATTGGGCCGATTACGTGTCTAACGAATGGCCTACGTTTACAGCCAATACCAATACGGATCGCAATGTTTTGATTGAAGATTTTACAGGACACAAATGCATTTTTTGTCCGGCTGCTGCTGCTTTGGCACATCAATTACAATTGGCCAACCCCGGGCGTGTGTTCACGGCGGCTATTCACGCTGGTGTCGATGGAATAGGTGATTTTCAATCGGTAGATGCTGAATATACGCTTGATTTTACCAATTCCGACGGCTTATATATTGGCACTTGGTTTGGACAAAACGATCCAGGTTTTGTAGGCAATCCCCGCGGGCCAATTAATCGCGTCAATATCGGCGGAAATATTTTTCAAGGACCGGGTCAATGGTCTTCAATCACCAGCACCCTGCTCACTGAGAATGACCTGAGAGTCAATGTGCAGTCCCAATTGAACTACTATCCGAGTACAAAAGGTGCTTTTCTGCACGTAGAGGTAGATAAAATGGATCAAACGCTAAGCAATGAACTGGGTATTGTAGCCTACTTGCTCGAGGATTCTTTGGTAGGTGACCAAAAAATGTCAGATAACTCCCACAATCACAATTACATTCACCGCGACATCCACCGGAAGAACCTCAACAACATGCCGTTTGGTCGCCAATTAACTCCTGCCGATCTCATTAATGGCAAGTATTATGTCAATTATAGTTTTTTGGTCCCCAATCAGCTAGATGGCGCATACAATGCAGCAAACATGCACTTGCTCATTTATGTTTACGACATGACAACCTTGGAAATTTATCAAGTCATCAAGCAGAAAATTGAATAATGGCATTGCGTCAACAGTTAATTCAGAAATTAGAGCAACGGCTCTCTCCACAACAAATTCAGCTGATGAAATTGTTGCAGGTGCCAACTATGGAACTCGACCAGCGCATCAAGCAAGAATTAGAGGAAAATCCAGCGTTAGAGGAAGGTCAGGAAATAGAAGAAGATGACTTTGACAACCAAGACGACTACGATACAGACGACTCCGAAGACGACAACGATTTTGACATCTCAGATTACCTAGACGACGACATAGCGGATTACAAAACACAGGCGAACAACCAATCTAAAGACGACGAAGAGCGCGTTATTCCTTTGTCTGGCGAGCAAACTTTTCAAGAGAGACTGACCGAACAACTCCATTTACTATATCTCGATGAAAAGCAGTTTGTAATTGCCGACATCATTATTGGTAACCTCGACGAATCTGGCTACCTCAATCGGTCTATAGATGCCATTGTAGACGACTTGGCCTTTTCAATGAATATCCATGTTACCGAGCAAGAAGTTGCTGCGGTGCTAACGCTAGTACAAGAATTGGAACCTGCAGGTGTGGGGGCCAGAAACCTTAAAGAATGTCTGCTTTTGCAATTGCGCAGAAAACAAGATGGTGACATCGTTCGTTATACAGCGCTTAAAATTGTAGAGAATTTCTTTGAAGAATTTACCAAGAAACACTACGAGCGCATTGCCAAAAAATTAGAAATTGAAGACCAAGACCTCAAAGAGGCCATCGACGAAATTTTGCGCTGTAACCCAAAGCCCGGTGGCTCGATGCGTGAGGCAGCAAAGAATCATCAGCAAATCATCCCAGACTTTACCCTATTAGAGCACGAAGGCCGCATTGATTTGAGCTTGAACAGCAGAAATGCTCCCGATCTTAAAGTCAACCGCGATTATGAAAATATGCTGCGCAGCT
>JBIKZM010000055.1:0-7604 GCA_044354735.1 Crocinitomicaceae bacterium | reverse complement strand
CTCTATGAACATCCGTAAAATGGGTGAAGAAACCGTAGAAACGACCACTAACTATGCAGACTACAAAGAAGTCTCTGGCTTTAAATTTGCGCACTCATTTAGCATGACTGTCGGCCAAATGACATTAACTGGTGTGGTCAAGACACTTACTGTGAATCCGAAGCTCGTCATTACCGAAGACTTTTAAACTATGAAAATTTTTTGTCTTTGTCTCTTTTTGAGTGCATTTAGCGCCATGGCACAAAATACACTTGTTTCTTCTGGGAGTTTTTTTGAAGGCGAGCCCTATCTGGCTGTTGATCCGCAAAACAGCAATCATTTAGTGGCGGCATGGATGGGTTTTCAGCTCAATCAAAAGATTGTGATCAAGAGTGTGGTTTCGAACGATGGTGGCAGCACCTGGACTGCGCCCATTTGGCAAGCGCATCAGCAAGCGGGCAATAGCAGTGCCGATGTATCGCTCGGTTTTGACTTCAGTGGAAATCTCTACATGGCTTATATTGATTACGACAACATCAATTTTACAAACGGCGCCGTAATTTGCAGAAAATCTACAGACGGCGGCTTGAGTTGGGGTGCAGCGGTTGTTGCGCGATCAATCAGTTCTTGCCCCAACAAACTCTGTATTGACCGGCCTTGGATTGCTGTGGATCCGCTTACAGGCACTGTGGTGATCACCAGCACCAACGCCGGCCAACCCGGAACAGTCCAGGCGCCCTTTCACCCTTACCTGGCTATTTCCTCTGATCAAGGCACTAGTTTTAGCTTACAAGAACTGGACAGCGCCCCTTTTTTGGCGGGCAGCGCCATTACCCAACCAATGCCTTCGCCCGCATTTGCCAACGACGGCTTTTTTATGGCTATTTATCCGAGTTACGACCCGGTACAGAGTATTTTGCCGCGCATTGTTGAAGTCAATAAATCGGCAGTATCCTCTTTCTACAATTACCAAATTGCCTTTCAAGGACTCGGTTTTGGCACCCAAAACGACACCTTGAAACGCGGTGCCCATTTGGCGCTAGATCCAGGCAATTCCACGCGCGCATCTTACACCTTTCTCACCGAAGTTTTTGGCGATACCGACATCGCTTATTTCGAAAAAAGCAATGGCGTTTGGAGCGCGCCTGCCCGGATCAATCAAGATGCGCAGGGCAACGGCATTATCCAGGATTTAGTTTGGTCGGATTACGACAACGATGGTGACTTAGCAGTTTGTTGGAGAGACCGCCGCAATGGCCTCCCTGGCACTTACCAAAGCCCGAGTCAAATTTTCTGCCGCATCCAAAGCAACCAGACGTGGGGCACTGAGTTTTTGATCAGTCCTTTGGTAAACCACGACTCCATCTTACTAGATAACGGCAATGATTTCTTGAATGTCCAATTCACGAACAATCAACTTTACACCATTTGGGGAGATGTGCGTCAGGGAACACTAAAAATCTATTTGAATCATTTTGACCAATTGAGCAATTCGAGCAGCACCAGCAGCATCCCGACTTTTGACCCTGTATTCCCGAATCCGAGTAAAGGAATATTCAACATTCCTACAGATTTAGTGGGTTTACCTTTTATTCTTCATGCGATGGAAGGTCATATCCTGAAAAAAGGAACGCTTCTAAATGATTTGGACCTTTCTGAATATGGAGCAGGCACTTATTTTTTAAAGGTTGGACAATATACATTTCCACTCGTAAAAAATTAGGGTATCTGTTGATATCTTCGATGTGTATTTTTAAAAATAAGCGGTATCTTTGAAACATGAGTGATTTTGTTGTTTCGGCCCGCAAATACCGCCCGCAAACCTTTGATACGGTAGTAGGTCAACAATCTATTACCAACACACTCAAAAACGCAATTAAAAACCAACACCTCGCGCAAGCTTTTTTGTTCTGCGGATCAAGAGGAGTCGGCAAAACCACTACGGCACGTATTTTGGCCAAAACCATCAACTGCTTCAACCCTTCCTCAGCCATTGAAGCCTGCGACCAATGCGACTCCTGCCTTTCTTTTCACACCGGAAACTCACTCAATATCTATGAGCTAGATGCCGCCTCCAACAACTCCGTTGACGACATCCGCAACCTCATCGATCAAGTGCGCATTGCGCCACAACTCGGTAGCCACAAAGTGTATATCATCGATGAGGTCCACATGCTCTCGTCCAATGCCTTTAATGCCTTTCTAAAGACCTTAGAAGAGCCGCCAAAGCATGCTATTTTCATCTTAGCAACTACCGAGAAGCATAAAATTATCCCGACCATTCTTTCTAGGTGTCAGATATTTGACTTCCAAAGGATCCGCGTCAAAGACATTGCCGATCACCTCAGCACTATTGCCACCAAAGAAGGCGTTTCCGCCGATCCAGAAGCATTGCATCAAATTGCCTTAAAAGCAGATGGTGCCTTGCGCGATGCACTGTCTATCTTTGATCAGTTGGTTACCTTTGCGGGCAACACGCTCACTTACAAAGACGTGCTTGAGAACCTTCATATCCTCGACTACGAATATTACTTCAAGGTAATAGAAGCTACAGAAAAAGAAGATATTCCTTCTGCATTACTTATTCTCAACGACATCTACGAAAAAGGCTTTGATGGCCATCAATTCGTCATTGGCCTGGCCGAACACCTGCGCAATATTTTGGTGTGTAAAGATCCCCGAACCGCGAGTTTACTTGAGGCGCCTGATACCGTTAAGCAACGTTTTGTTCAGCAAGCCAACGACATCGAAGCCCAGCGCCTGTTGCGTGGCCTGCAAGTACTCTCCAAAACAGATGTCGACTACAAAGCCTCCAAAAACCAACGCTTGCTCATCGAGGTAGCCCTCATGCAGCTCTGCTCTCTAAAGCAAGAGCAAGAAAAAAAAAAGGCCTAACTGAGCGCATCGATATCCTACCGTCGCCCAAACAAACCCTGCGCAAATCCAATACCAATAAACCTGCAGCCAACCAAGAAGCTGCGGCAACAAGCGCTCCTCCGCTAATGCCTGTAAAAGAACCTGCTGCTGAATTGAGCAAACCTCAGGGCAATGTAATGGCGCATATCATCTCTATTCGCGAGACCCTCGAAAAAGACAAAGCCAGTAACCAACAGGTGCGTCAAGAAGACCTTCCAAGAGAGAGTTTTCACCTCGATCACGTCAAAATGTATTGGAAACAATTTGCGTTTCAGGTCAAAGAAGACGGAATGGAAACCTTTTACAATGCGCTCATCAAGCGAGATCCAGTGCTGAAAAGCGATGAAATACTTGAACTCACGGTAGACAATCTTGTGCAGCAAAACTATATTCAGACCCATTTACTGACTTTTAAAGACTTCATGCGCAAGCAACTCAATAATTTCCATCTGGATATCCTATTGGTGCAGGCGGCCCCAGATGAAGAAGAAGTGAAATTCTTGACAGGGAAAGATAAATTTGCAGCGTTGGCGCGTAAAAACCCCAACCTCCACACCCTCAAGAACCGCTTCAATCTCGATATAGACTACTGATGCAAGCCAAGTGGTTTTTCTTTGATACCGATCAAGCGCTGAAAGAAAGTGCTGCGCTCTTTTTGAAAAATTGGAACGCAAACGCCACTTTTCAGATCAAAAGTTCAGGAACTACAGGTCTGCCTGAACTGCACGTATTCGACAAAAAACAACTCACACATTCAGCACAAGCCAGCATTGGCGCATTCGGACTCCATAAAGATGTACGTGCCTTACTCTGCCTACCTATTTCTAGTGTCGGCGGCCTGATGCTAATGGCCAGGTCAATTGTCGGTAATTTTGAGTTGCAACTTCAAGTGCCCAGCGCCAGACCCTTACAAAACCTGAGTCAACAAATTGACTTTGTGGCATTGGTACCCACACAATTGCAACAAAGCATCGAATTCGATCTCGAAAAACTCAAAAAAATAGACCAAATCCTCATAGGAGGCGGTCAAATCAACGGCGAATTATTAGCCGCTTGCCAGCGCGCCCAACTGCAGGTCTGGCATAGCTATGGCATGACCGAAACGCTCTCCCATGTTGCGTTGCGAAAAGTAAGCCCTACAGAAGAACCTCATTTCAGTGCCTTGCCTGGCATTCAATTTTCCAGTAAAAATGACTGCTTGGTGATTCATTATCCGCAGCTGCAGAAAGAGCCAATCGTGACCAAAGATTTGGTTGAGCTCCTTGACCCAACGACCTTTACATGGCTGGGGCGTGCAGACAACGCCATCAATACAGGAGGCTTCAAGGTACTGCCGGAAATTTTGGAACAACAACTTCAAAATTATATCGAGCCTGCTTTTTTTATCACCTCCTTACCCGATGCAAAATGGGGGCAGATTGTCACAATTGTGATCGAAGGAAATGAGGTGCCCGTTTTGCCTGACTTTCAACAATTAGGCTTCAAGCTTGCTGAAATTCCTAGAAAATGTGCGCTAGTAACTCGTTTTGAACGTACGGAAACACAAAAAATCAAGCGCAAAGAAGTGCTACAAACGCTCGCCGATGCCGACTGGAGACCCCTATAAAACGCTTGGTTTAAAGGCAGGTGCTAGTGCGGATGAAATCCGGCGCGCCTATCGCAGGTTGGTCAAGAAATACCATCCAGACCGCAATCCTTTGCCTTCAGCTGCCGCGCAATTTATAGAAATCCAAAGCGCTTACGAGCAACTGACCAGTAGCCAATTGACTGCAGACCCCAGCGCAGTAGAGCAAAAATACAGAGCGCGGCAAGCACAATACGACCAAGACCTCGATGCTTACAAAAAACAACGCGCAGCAGCAAGAGAAAAATTACGGCAACAAAAAGAAAAAGAAGAAGCCTACAAAATAGCTTATCTCCAGCAGTTAAGAAGCGGAAAAATCGGGTTGTGGCATAAAGCAGTTGCCGGATTCGGCGCCCTCTTATTTCTCGCACTTTGGCTTGATTTTTTCTTGCCGGCACAACAACGAGCCATTAGCGCTGAAGCTTATGGTATTCGCACCTATGGCAGCGTGGATGGCCATTTAGTTCAGGTATTCAAAAGCACAGACGACCGCGCCTTTTGGGTGGCAGATTACCAAAGTCAAAACCTGCCCAAAGCGCAAAAATTGCGCAGCATAGAAACACCTTGGTTGCATCAAGTCAAGGCACTTACTTTTCACGAGGGGCTTTATGAGCATATAGTGCCCATTCATTTTAGTTTTTACTGGGCCCAAATTTGGATCAGCTTGCTTTTTTTAATTCCACTTCTTTCTTGGTATTTAGCGAGTGCAGACATTATTTTTGTGGCCAGTTCTTTTGTGTCGAGGTATGCTATTAGTGCAATTATGCTTTGGTTTTTACTATCGGAAAGCCGTTTTATTCATTTGCTAAGTTTGGGTCAATTATGAGCACAAAAAAAGAAAAAGCACTATATATCATTGAGACGCTCGAAGCACTTTATCCAGAGACGCCGATCCCACTCGACCACAAAGATCCATATACCCTGCTTGTGGCTGTTTTGCTCTCTGCGCAATGCACAGATGCACGCGTGAATACCGTTACGCCCAATTTGTTTGCACTCGCCGATAATCCGTTTGACATGGCGCAACAACCCGTAGAAAAAATCCAGCAAATTATTCGGCCTTGTGGCCTATCTCCGAAAAAAGCAGCTGCGATTTCTACCTTATCGCAAATGCTAGTGGCGCAATATGCTGGAGAGGTTCCGCAAAGCTATGAAGCATTAGAGGCACTGCCAGGCGTCGGGCACAAAACCGCTTCGGTAGTCATGTCTCAGGCTTTTGGATTTGCTGCTTTTCCGGTCGATACACACATTCATCGCTTGCTTGCGCGCTGGGGCCTGACGAGCGGTAAAAATGTAGTGCAAACAGAGCGAGATGCTAAAAAATGGTTTCCGGAAGCCACTTGGAACAAACTGCATTTGCAAATCATCTTTTACGGTAGGGAATACTCGCCGGCCCGCTCACCCAAACTTGAGAAAGATTTTATCACTAAGCAAATTGGTACTGCAAAAGCCATCAAGGAACTTTGCTGATTTCAACAATTGTTCATAACCATCCTTCACAACTTTTTCATAACTAAGGGCACGAAGATTTTCGCTTTGAGGTAGCCTTTAGTTATATTTGTTCAATGGACGCACCTGACAACAATCGCAAACCTATTGCACGCATCAAAACCCAAGCACAGCCCTTTGCTGAATTGGGCAGAATACCCCCGCAAGCAATTGATATCGAGCAAGTTGTATTAGGCGCCATGATGCTCGAAAGCCGAGCTATCAACGACACCATCGATATCCTTTCAGAAAAGACTTTCTACGATGTGCGTCACCAATATATTTTCAAAGCCATTCGCGCGCTTTTTGCGTCCACGAATCCCATCGATTTAGTAACCGTCACCTCATACCTTCAAAAAAGTGGCGAACTCGAACTCGCAGGTGGTGCCGCCTACATCAGCTCGCTCACTACCCGCGTGGCCAGCGCAGCGCACGTTCAACACCATTCGCGTATTTTGGCAGAAAAATTCATTAAAAGAGAGCTCATTAACGTCAGTTCAAAAATCATCCGCGATGCCTACGACGACACCCGAGATGTTTTTGATTTGCTCAACGACGCAGAGTCTGACCTATTCAGCATTGCCGAAAACAACATGTCTAAGCAAGTAGGCACGATGTCATATATTGTGCAAGAAGCCATCCATGAAATAGAACTCGCCTCCAAAAACACCGACGGCGTTTCGGGTATCCCTACTGGCTTTCACGACCTCGACAAGGTAACTTCTGGTTGGCAGCGCTCGGATATGATTGTCATTGCAGCGCGTCCAGGTATGGGTAAAACTGCATTTGTACTTTCTATGGCCCGCAACACCGCCGTTGACTATGGAAAAGGCGTGGCAGTATTCTCTCTTGAGATGTCTTCGGTTCAGTTGGTCAAGCGTCTGATTGCCTCTGAATCACGCATATCTGCCGAAAAATTGAGAAGAGGAGACCTCAAAGAGCATGAATTTCAACAACTCCACTCGCGCATTGGCAAGTTAGCCGAAGCGCCCATTTTTATCGACGACACCCCTGGCATCAACATCTTTGACTTTAGAGCAAAATGTCGCAGGCTAAAAGCCCAGCACAACATCGACCTCATTATCATTGACTACCTGCAATTGATGAGCGCCAAAGATTCCAAAAGTGGCGGTAACCGCGAACAAGAAATCTCCGCAATTTCGCGTTCAATCAAAGAAATTGCCAAAGAACTCAATGTGCCAATAATTGCGCTTTCACAGCTGAGCCGTTCTGTGGAGACGCGTGGAGGAGAAAAGCGCCCTATGCTCTCTGACTTGCGCGAATCAGGTGCTATCGAGCAAGATGCCGATATTGTATCGTTCATCTACCGACCAGAATACTACGACCTCACCCAAGATTCAGATGGAAACTCTACCCAAGGCATCGGTGAAATCATCATTGCCAAACACCGAAATGGCGCGCTCAAAAATGTCCGCTTGCGCTTTGTTCCAGAATTTGCGCGCTTCGAAAACATCGATGAAGTTGAGGCGCTCGATCTCTCGGGCACCACGAACTCCGGACTCAATGAATTTAACCAAGAATTCTCCACCTATACCATTAAGAGTAAAATGGACGACAGCAATGAAGATATTTTCAG
>JBIKZM010000054.1:0-7619 GCA_044354735.1 Crocinitomicaceae bacterium | reverse complement strand
AATAAATAGAATCTGCGTAAAGATTGATCCCATTTTTTTGGATATGTACATTGCCGTAAGCACGTACATATTTGGCTTTTTCGTTGTACTGCGCGGAGTCACAATACATGGTATTGCCTTGGTAGGCAAAACTTACGGTGCCGACCAAACGGTGTACACCATTTTGAATGGCATAGATCTTTTCTGTGCCGGGAAGCAGATGAAGTTGACCTTGACAAAAAACTTTCGTCAATAACAGAAGCACACCACAAAGAAATGTAATTCGCTTACTGATCGGTTGTTTCATGTTAGTTTTGGAGCGTCTGTTTGCGGTCTGGCCCGACAGAAATAACGCGAATCGGAACGTTTAATTGTGCTTCTAAATACGTGACGTAGTCTTTGAGTGGCGCTGGAGCGGTTTCAAAGTTTTCTAATTCGGTGAGGTCGCAATGCCAACCTTCGAGCTGTTCGTAGACAGGCTCGATGTCAAGATCCGTTACGTCATAAGGGAAATCCGTGATTTTTTCACCATTAATGAGGTAGTGTGTACACACATTGATGTGTTCAAAGATGCCGAGTATATCGCTTTTCATCATGGCGAGTTCTGTAACACCATTGACCATAATCGCGTAGCGCAATTGAACGAGGTCAAGCCAACCGCAGCGGCGTGGTCTGCCGGTGGTGGCGCCAAATTCGTTGCCTTCTTTACGGATGAGTTCGCCTGTAGCATCGTTGAGTTCGGTAGGGAAGGGGCCACTACCGACGCGCGTACAGTAAGCTTTGAAAATACCAATCACTGAGCCAATTTTAGTAGGCGCAATACCTAGACCTGTGCAGGTGCCGGCAGTAACGGTGTTGGATGAAGTCACAAAAGGATAGGTGCCAAAATCGATATCGAGCATGGTGCCTTGTGCGCCCTCCGCCAATACTTTTTTGCCGTTTTGAAGGGCATGATTGAGGTAGTGCTCGGAGTCTACTGCTTGCAATGATTTCAAGATTTCTATGGCAGTAAACCAGGGTTGTTCGAGCGCAGCTAAATCGTAGGTGAAATCTTTATGGTGCATAAGAATGCCCTCATGTTTTTCGACAAGTGCGCTGTATTTATCCATGAAATTTGGCGAGAAAATATCTCCCACACGCAAACCATTGCGCCCAGTTTTGTCCATGTAGGTGGGGCCGATTCCTTTGAGCGTAGAGCCGATTTTATCTTTTCCTTTGGCTTGTTCTGAGGCGGCATCTAGCAACTTATGCGTCGGTAAAATCAAGTGCGCTTTCTTGGAAAGCAATAAGCGAGAACTGAAGTCTATACCAAAAGGCTTGAGTTTGTCGAGTTCTGCACTGAACACTACCGGATCAATGACTACGCCGTTGCCAACTAGGTTGATGACGTGCGGATGAAAAATCCCGGATGGAATGGTATGTAATACGTGTTTGATGCCTTCAAACTCCAGCGTATGGCCTGCGTTCGGGCCTCCTTGAAATCTGGCAATGATGTCGTAGGAAGGTGTGAGTACATCGACAATTTTTCCTTTGCCTTCATCTCCCCATTGTAAGCCTAATAGTACGTCTACCTTCATGATACTTGTTCAAAAAACTTTTTAATTTGTTCGATATCTTGAAAAATCCCAAATATGTGTTCCATACGGGTTAGTTCAAATATTTTATTGAGTTGTGTGTTTGGTCGATAAAGCACGGTGTCACCTAAGTTGAGCCTGGAGCGCGTAAGCGTTTTGACTAAAAACGCAATACCCGTGGAATTGATGTATTCCAGATCTGACAAGTCAATGACCAAATTCCAGTTGTCGATTTGGTCGAGTTTTTCGATGGCGTTTTCTCTGTCATTCTCTGTAAAAAAGCGGCCTTCTAACTTGAGTATACTCAAGGGTCCGTTTTGTAAAACCTGTACTTCCATTAGTCCTGCTTGTTTTTTTTAATACCGTAAAAATAGAGCGAGTGGTGTTGAACATCTACACCAAAAAGTTCTTCAATGGTTGCTTTAATTTGTTGAATGCGCGGGTCACAAAATTCAAGCACCTCTCCGGTGTCTGTAATAATGAGGTGGTCGTGTTGTTTGGAAGCATGAGATTTTTCAAACTGCGCTAAGTTCTTGCCAAACTGGTGCTTTCTAACCAAATTACAAGCCAAGAGGAGTTCGATGGTATTGTAAAGTGTTGCACGCGAAACGCGGTAATTGTGGTTTTTCATTTTGATATAGAGTGACTCGATATCGAAGTGACCTTCGTAAGCGTAGATTTCTGCGAGTATGGCAAAGCGTTCCGGTGTTTTGCGGTGGCTATTTTGCTCTAGGTAGGCAGCAAAAATATCTTTTACGATTGTTGAAATTTGATTTGTTCCCATCTTTCAGGCACTAAAGTTAAGTATAAATTTGGGAAAGACGGCAATAAAAAAGGGGGCCGAAGCCCCCTTTCATTGCATTTAGATGGGCTTATTCGCCGCGCTCCATTTTTTCTTTTAATTCAGAAAGTGCATTGAGGTCACCAAGTGTAGATTTTTCTGCACTTTGGTTGATCGCCTTCACTGCTTGGTCGGTAGAATTACCACTTGGTTTCTTGCCGCTTTTGCTCGGAGTAGATGGTTTGTCTTCACCTTCTTCGAAAAGACGGGTGTGAGACAAAACGATTTTCTTAGCGTCTTTGTTGAATTCAATGACTTTGAAGTCAAGGATATCTTCAACTTTGGCGTTAGAACCATCTGCTTTGCGAAGGTGCTTAGATGGACAAATGCCCTCTACACCGTATGGCAAAGCAACGATACCTGATTTATCTTTCATATCGATGATCGTGCCGCTGTGTACGCTTCCTTCTGAGAATGTGTTTTCAAATACATCCCAAGGATTTTCTTCGAGTTGTTTGTGACCCAAAGAAATGCGACGGTTGTCGCGGTCGATTTCCAATACGAGTACTTCCATCGCGTCACCAACTTTGCAGAACTCAGATGGATGCTTGATTTTTTTCTGCCAAGAGAGGTCAGAAATGTGGATGAGTCCGTCAACACCTTCTTCTAATTCTACAAATACACCAAAGTTGGTGAAGTTGCGGACTTTAGCTGTGTGGCGCGTACCAACTGCATATTTGATTTCGATGTCGTTCCATGGATCTGGCATGAGTTGTTTGATACCCAATGACATTTTGCGTTCATCGCGGTCAAGGGTAAGCACAACCGCTTCTACGCTATCGCCGATTTTGAGGAAGTCTTGAGCAGAGCGAAGGTGTTGTGACCAGCTCATTTCTGAAACGTGGATGAGGCCTTCTACACCGGCAGCGATTTCGATGAATGCGCCGTAGTCTGCCATGACAACAACTTTACCAGTGACTTTGTCGCCAACATTGAGGTTGGTGTCTAGTGAATCCCATGGATGTGGTTGCAATTGTTTCAAGCCAAGGGCAATGCGTTTTTTGTCGTCGTCGAAATCGAGGATAACCACGTTGATTTTTTGATCCAATTCAAGCATTTCTTCTGGGTGCGTAACGCGTCCCCAAGAAAGGTCTGTGATGTGGATGAGGCCGTCAACGCCACCGAGGTCGATAAAGACACCGTATGAAGTAATGTTTTTAACCACACCTTCCAAAACTTGTCCTTTTTCAAGACCAGAAATGATTTGTTTCTTTTGTTCTTCGAGTTCAGCCTCGATAAGTGCTTTGTGAGATACAACTACATTGCGGAATTCTTCGTTGATTTTAACAACTTTGAATTCCATGTTTTTACCAACGTAGATATCGTAGTCGCGAATTGGCTTCACGTCAATTTGAGATCCTGGTAAGAATGCTTCGATTCCGAATACGTCTACGATCAAACCACCTTTAGTTCTGCATTTCACAAAACCAGTGATGATTTCACCTGTGCGCAATACGTCGTTGACGCGAATCCAAGCGCTGTGCATGCGAGCGGTGCGGTGAGAAACGATCAATTGACCTGTTTTGTCTTCAAGACAGTCTACATAGACATCTACAACGTCGCCAGCTTTGAGTTCTGGATTGTAGCGGAATTCGTTGGCAGCAACAACACCTTCAGATTTGTAACCAATATTAATGATTACTTCTTTTTTGTTGATCAAGACAACTGTACCTTGAATGACCTCTTTTTCCATGATGGAAGTCAAGGTTTTTTCGTAGCGATCTCCGAGTTCAGAGCGTTCTACGTGATTGTAGCCATCTAATTGTAGTGCTTCCCAATCAAAATCTGCAGTTCCCTGCGGTTCAATGTTTTTAGCCATAAGGCGGAAAATTTGTATTCCTAATACCCTGAATATCAGAAAGTTGTTAAACAATAATGGGTGGTGCTTTCAGGGAACACACATAAAAATGAGGTGCAAAGGTAGCAATAATTACCTGAAAAACAAGTGAGTGACGCTTTTAATTGTCTGAGATATTCAGCGGAAAATGCGCAAACAGGGAGAGGTTGGGTCCTTGTTCAAGCATGCTGTTTTTCCAAATCGTAGAGGGGTTTGCTGTGAAAAGCGTTTGATCTTTAAAGTCAGTGGTGCAGATCCAGGTGTATTCTTGAAGTTCTTCATCGAGTTGTTGGGCACCCCAGCCCGCATAACCAGCAAAAAGTCGCAAGTGTTCTTGCGGTTTTTTGAGTACAATTGCAGTGTTTAATACTTCTTGCCAGTCGCCGCCAAAGTAAAGATGTTCAGTCACGCGTTTGGCACCTTTGATATGGGCAAAACGGTGTAAATAAAAAAGTTGTTCGGGTGCAACTGGGCCACCGTTATAAATAGGTAAATCAAGTTCGATGTGGTCAAAAAGATCACTTAGCAATAGCTGTGATGGGTGATTGAGTACCAAGCCAAAACTTTCGGTGGAGTCGTGCGCAACAAGCAATACGGCTGCACGCTGAAAAAACGCTTCAGTAAGGTGTGGATCAGCGAGCAAGAGGCTGCCCTGTTTGGGAGCTGCTTTGGATTTAAAAATATGTCTTTCGCGGATCTTCATCGTTAGGATAACAAATAAACAAAATATTTTGCTGTTTGCAAACGGCATTGTTTAATTTTACAAAATGAAATTTGCTGCCATAGACATCGGAACTAACGCCGCGAGGCTTTTAATTGCCAACGTAACTCAAATTCAAGGGCGCATTCATTTACAGAAACTTGCCTATTACCGCGTGCCGTTGCGCCTGGGTGAGGAAGTTTTTGATAAGGGTAAAATCAGTGCACAAAAGGCGCTGCAGTTTCAACAAACCATTCAAGCCTTCAGTTTTCTTGTTGCTGCCCAAGAGGTAAGTGCCTTCAGAGCTGTCGCTACCTCGGCAATGAGAGAGGCCAGTAACGGCAAAAAAATTGCCAAACAAATTTTTCAAGAGACTGGGGTGCATATCGAAATCATCACAGGTGACGAAGAAGCACAACTTATTTTCAACTCCTTCGAATTGTTACAGTTACAAAAACAACAGCAGTTTGTGGTGGTCGATGTAGGAGGAGGCAGCACCGAAATCAGTATTTTTGAGCAGGGTCAAAAAGTAGCAGCGCGTTCGTTTGAGCTCGGCACCATCCGCATCTTAAAAGGAAAAACAAATGAACAAACTTGGTCCGAGTTTTCAGCCTGGATCCAACACAATGTCCGCTTAGACGAAGCACACCTTATTTTTGGTACCGGAGGAAACATCAACCGCGCCCTCAAAATGATTGACCCCAAAGAAAAAGAAACCTTAACGCTTGCCTCCATAGTTGCCTTACACGATAAATTAAGTGAGCTTTCCCTAGAAGAGCGCTGTGATCAATACCAACTGAAGCCAGATCGCGCCGATGTCATTGTTCCGGCCTTAAAAATATACATCACTGCCCTAAACGCTCTGGGGCAAAACACACTTGTTGTTCCTAAAATCGGATTGTCAGACGGTGTGATTTACCAATTATATCTTCAAAACACCAATTTTTAAAATGGCTCAAAAACCAGCAATTCCGAAAGGTACTCGCGATTTTCTTCCGACAGAAGTAGCCAAGCGCAATTACATGTTTGCAACTATTAAAGAAGTGTTCAGGCGATATGGCTATGCACCAATAGAAACCCCAAGTTTTGAGTTGTCTACCACGCTTATGGGAAAGTATGGCGAAGAGGGAGACCGCCTCATTTTTAGGATCCTGAATTCTGGCGAGAAAATGAAAAAAGCAGATCTCGATGCACTCGCCCAAGATAACCTACCGCGTTTTGCCAATTCTTTGGCTGAAAAAGCATTGCGCTATGACCTCACCGTGCCTTTTGCACGTTTTGTGGTCCAGCATCAAAACGACTTGACTTTTCCTTTTAAACGCTATCAAATTCAGCCTGTTTGGCGCGCAGATCGTCCGCAGCATGGTCGTTACCAAGAGTTTACGCAATGTGATGTAGACGTAGTTGGTTCTGATGCGCTGATGTATGAAGTAGAACTGGTGCAGATATTCGATGAAGTACTCAGCAATTTGGGTTTGCCAGGATTTTGCATTCAAATCAACAACCGCAAGATATTAAGTGGTATTGCTGAAGTGTGCGGAGAAGCTGCACGCATCATCGATTTGACGGTCGCCTTAGATAAACTTGATAAAATTGGCGAAGACGGCGTGGTGGCAGAGCTTGAACAAAAAGGATTTTCTGCTTCCTCCATTCAAAAAATAAAACCTCTTTTTCATTTCGAAGGTACAAACGAAGCCAAAGTAACACTCATGCGGACTTATTTAGCTGAAAGTGAAATAGGCCTCAAAGGACTCGATGAACTCTCCGAAGTATTGGCACAAGTAAACGAACTCGGCCTGCAACGCGGACAACTCATCTTTGATTTGACCTTAGCCCGAGGGCTCAATTACTATACGGGCGCCATATTTGAAGTGAAAGCCAACGGTGTCAAGATGGGCAGTATTTGTGGTGGTGGCCGCTACGACGACCTCACGGCGCTATTTGGCCTGAAAGGTTTATCTGGTGTCGGTATATCTTTTGGAGCAGATCGCATTTATGATGTCCTGACCGAACTCGACCTCTTTCCGAAAGCACTCGACCGAACACTTGATCTGTTGTTTGTAAATTTCGGGCCAGCAGAAGCAAAGTATTGCTTGAAGTTGCTCCAACAAGTACGCAATTTAGGATTGGCAGCTGAACTATATCCGAGTGCTGCAAAGCTGCAAAAGCAACTCAAATACGCCAATGAGCGCAATGTAGGCTATGTCGTGATGATCGGTGCCGAAGAAGCTGCCGTTGGTATGCTCAGTTTTAAAAATATGGAAACAGGCGCTCAAGAACAACTCTCAAGCGCCGATTTTCTTACCAAATGCGGGCAACTTTTTTAATGTCGTTGCGCATCTCTCTTCCTTCAGGAACCTGAAAAACTTCAAAAAACTCTGGGCAATTTTTAAGTGGCCCATTGACGCGATACATACCCGGCGAATGCGTATCTGTAGCCAGGCGTTTTTTCATTTCTTCATCTGTGTACTTGATTTTCCAAAGTTGCGCATAGGCAATGAAAAAGCGCTGAGCAGGCGTAAAGCCAGCAACAAGCTCATTTGCTTTGAATTCATCGGTTCTTTGGTAGGCATAATAGGCCATGGTGAGGCCACCTAAATCTGCGATATTCTCACCCATGGTGAGTTCTGCATTGACGCAATGGTCTTCTATCGGGCAAAAGCCAGAAAAGGTGGCGCCTAAAAGTTT
>JBIKZM010000281.1:0-2539 GCA_044354735.1 Crocinitomicaceae bacterium | reverse complement strand
GACCCAAGAATGGATCCGAACGGATAAAATTCCAGCTGAATAAAACTTTTTTGTTGAACTTTTGTTCTTGTTTTATACAGTCAAACTTCAACAAAAAATGAAACAATTTCTCCAGACTATTTTATTCATTCTTCTTCCTATTTCGCTCTTTTCCCAAAGCGGCATGCTCTCCGGAAAACTCACCAATGCTGCCAACGGTGCACCGATCTCTCCCGCTAAAGTCTCTATTGTTGAATTACAATTACTCAAAGCAGTTGATTTAGAAGGCCGTTTCGTCTTTGAAGCACTAGCGCCGGGCATATACACCATTAAAATTGCTGCGCCAGGTTTTGATGAAAAAATTCAATCCGAGGTACTGATTACCAATGCGCGCCCTACCGAACTCAATGTAGAGCTTGAAGAGAAAGTGCAGACTTCAAAAGACGTGAAAGTATCTGCTGCGCCGTTTGTGCGCAAGGTGGAGTCTCCAAACTCGCTCAAAACACTCAGTGCTACAGAAATTGAGCGCCTTCCGGGTGCCAACCGAGATGTCAGTAAAGTCATTGGTGCGCTCCCTGGAGTGGCTGCGCGTGCAACCTTCCGCAACGACATCATCATACGCGGTGGCTCTCCTGGTGAAAACAAATTTTACCTAGACGGCATTGAGGTGCCGAATATCAATCACTTTGCCACACAAGGAAGCAGCGGCGGGCCTGTCGGCTTACTCAACGTCAATTTTATCAGAGAAGTAGAGTTTTATTCAGGCGCTTTTCCAGCCAACCGCGCCAACGGGCTTTCCTCAGTACTTTCTTTCAAGCAAAAAGATGGCAATAAAGACGCGCTCATCACCAATTTTGCACTTGGTTCTTCCGACGCAGCCCTCACCTTAGATGGCCCAATTGGAGCTAAAGGCGATTTCATTTTTTCGGTGCGCCGCTCATACTTGCAGCTGCTCTTTGCCGCGCTCAAATTACCGATTTTACCCATCTACAATGATTACCAATTCAAATTCAACTTTCAACTAGACCCTAAAAATAAGTTGTCCATCATCGGTTTAGGTGCACTCGATCAGTTTGGTCTGAACTCAAGCGTCAATGACGGCCTCACCGACACCGCTCAAGTGGCTTACAATAATTTTATTCTGGGTAATCTGCCGCAGCAAGGTCAATGGAACTACACAATGGGCGCCGTTTGGCAGCACTCTTCCAAATCATCTATTCAAACTGTTGTAGCGAGCCGCAACATGCTCAACAACCGCGCCTATCGCTACAAAGACATGGTTGAGGAGCCGCAAAACTTGCTCCAAGACTACACTTCCTTTGAAGCAGAAAATAAATTGCGTTTTGAGCATACTTACAACAAAAATGGATGGCGTTGGAATGTGGGTGTGGGTTATGAATACGCAAAGTATTTTTCGGACACCTATCAAAAAATCACTGTTTTTGGTCAGCCTGCCGTCCTCGATTTTGAATCGACGCTCAATTTGCATAAATATGCCGCCTTCTCACAGCTCAGCCGTGCGTTCATCAACGAAAGACTGCGTTTATCGCTTGGTGTGCGTGCAGACGGCACCTCTTACAGTACGCAAATGCGCAATCCGTTCAAGCAGTTTTCACCGATGTTTTCTGCTTCTTATCGCCTCACCGAAGATTGGGCAATCAATGCGAACATCGCGCGCTACCACCAATTGCCCGCCTACACCATTCTCGGATTTAGAAACGCCGCCGGTGACCTCGTCAATCAGCAAAATGGCGTGCGTTACATCCAAGCGGATCACTTTGTATTGGGAACAGAATACCTCCTCAAGTGGAATGCGCGCATCACGTTAGAGGGTTTTTATAAAAAATACAATAACTATCCTTTCTCTCTCAAAGATTCGATTTCTTTGGCCAATATTGGTTCTGACTTCGGTGTGGTGGGCAATGAGGCCATCACTTCTAGCTCTAGTGGGCGCAGTTATGGCGCAGAATTCCTCTATCAGCAAAAACTTTACAAAGGCTTTTACGCGGTGTTGGCCTATACCTGGGTGCGTTCAGAATTCCTCGACAAAAACGATGTGTATGTGCCCACTTCCTGGGACAGCCGTCATATTGTATCGCTCACTGGCGGAAAGCGTTTTAAAAATGGATGGGAGTTTGGCCTGCGTTGGTTGTATTCAGGTGGAGCGCCCTACACGCCTTACAACATCGCTAGTTCAGCGCTCATCAGCAATTGGGATATCAATGGGGTAGGCATCTTAGATTATGCGCAACTCAATACACAGCGCGAGAGCAATTTTCACCAATTGAATATCCGCTTAGACAAAAAACTCTACCTAGATAAATTCAACATGAACTTCTATTTTGATGTCCAGAACGTATATGGCTTCAAAACGAAAGTTGCGCCTATCTTACTCGTTGAAACCGATGCCAATAACCAACCTATTGTTGACCCGAACGACCCCACACGTTATCAAACCAAATTGCTAGAAAACGCTTCTGGTATTTTGCAACCAGCGCTCGGCATCATCATTGAGTTTGTCACCAAAAAAGCAAAGTAAATAGCTTGCTTTACATTTTTA
>JBIKZM010000053.1:0-7718 GCA_044354735.1 Crocinitomicaceae bacterium | reverse complement strand
CCGATTACGTTTACATCGGGAGCAATGCGCTTGACTTTGAAGTGCCCGGTACCCTCGGAATCATCATGGATTTCGAACTTTGGCAAGCGGCATTCAGCCAAAAAGCAGGTTATTATCCGCTAGTCCTGGAAGAACAACTTTCTGAAGTGGCACCTGATCAAATTTGTTTCTTGCCACTTGAAGCCGAAGATGCAATTCCTCATGAATTGGCAGACAAACCGAATGCTTGTATTATTCTCAATACGAAATACAGCAATAAGACACAGCTTTACCGTCGTTTCTTCTTAGAATTACAAGAAAAAAAGTTTCAAAATACTGTCATCTTATCCTATCAATACGAAACCGCAGAACTTGAATCATTCCAACTCTTTGCTGGGGCCGATGCCGGAGCACTTTTAATTGACGGTTTCGGCGACGGTATTTGGCTCAATGCAGACCTTGGCGCGCAATACATCAACTCTACAGCGTTTGGCATCTTACAAGCTACCCGCACGCGCATCTCGAAAACAGAATACATTTCATGTCCGTCTTGCGGCCGCACGCTTTTTGACCTCCAAGAAACGACCGCAAAAATCCGTCAACGCACCGCCCACTTAAAAGGACTCAAAATCGGCATCATGGGCTGTATTGTGAACGGTCCGGGCGAAATGGCCGATGCAGACTACGGTTATGTAGGTACAGGCCCAGGGAAAATAAATCTGTACAAAGAGAAAACAATTGTCAAGCGCAATATTGAAGAATTGCAAGCCGTAGAAGCACTCGTGGAGCTCATCAAAGAATACGGCGATTGGCAGGAGCCAAAAAACTAAAATTCAGCAGGGCAATTGAGCTCCATCCACTCATTTGAATACGGATGATAAAACCCAAGTTTGGCAGCGTGTAAATGCAAACGATTGGCCTTCTGGCCATATAAATCATCGCCTTTCATTGGGCAATTGAGGCCCAAATGGTGTGCAGCATGGACCCGAAGTTGATGCGTTCGCCCTGTTTGCGGATACAAAGCAATTCTTGTTTCATTGTTTTGAATATCAAGCACTTTATACTTTGTATGCGCATAACTTCCGTGTTCGTAGCACACAAGTTGGCGCGGACGGTCATCGAGGTCTACCCGAAGCGGTAATTTGATCTCCCCCTCTTTTTGCTGCAAAACGCCTTCCAGTATTGCCAAATATTCTTTCTCCACTTTTCTGAGTACAAATTGGCGCTGCAAGCGCTGGTGCATCAGTTTGGTCTTTGCAGCAAGCATAATGCCCGAAGTTGACATATCTAGCCGATGTACGAGCAAAGGGCCAGCGGCATTCGGATATCTTTTCTTTAAGTCATCTAGCGTATTGGGCAGCGGACTTTTTCCTGGCACCGATAAATACTCAGGTGCTTTGTTAATGGCAACAATCCAGTCATCTTCATAAATGATATCGAGCTCAAGTGCTGGATGAATAGCGGTAATCGGGTTTTCATCTACCTCAAGACCTCTGAGCATATGTCCTAAAATAGGTTCGCACTTGCTTTTGCACGACGGATAAAAATGACCATGAATGCGCACTTCTGAATCTGGTGCCATTCCCCACCAAAACTCAGCCATGCAAATTGGCTTCAAAGCATTCAAATAGGCATATTGCAGGAGCTTAGGGGCCGCGCACTCGCCTGCACCGGCAGCAGGAGAATCTGTGAATAAATCGAGTACATTTTTTGTCTCACCTTCAGCATTCAAAAAGGTGTAACCTTCAAAAATGCGGCGTTGCAAATCGGCAGAATGCGCGGCGCGGCGTGTCTTTAGTTCTTCAATTTTATACTGGTACTCAAAAACTATTTTTTGTTGCGCTTGAATGGCACACTCCGCTTCTCGTTTGAGTGCTTTGAGTTCCCTACTTTCGTGCATGCTTTCTAAACGCAAGGCTTCTAACATACTTGATGTCGATAGAGCTGAAGCTTCTAATTCCTTTCTTTTTTGATCACGAAGCGTTTTGGCTATTTTATTATTTTGTTGAAACTCCTGGATTCGTGAAGTCCAATGATGTGTTGTTTTCAATTCGGCACCCTTCAGTTTTTTTAATTCCTGTGAATTTTCTAGCGCTTCTAGTTGCAGCGTCAGCTGATGGATTTCTTGCTCTTCTCGTCGAAAAAAACCTTGTGCTTCGAGCAAGTCAAATACAGGCGGCACAAAGCCCTTGTGGGCGTTTGAATTGCCCAATTTTCCGGAAAACGCTGCTAAATACCCAAGCGTGCCTTCGGTATTTTGAACAACCAATACACCAAACATTTTACCTATAGCACCCAAACGCTCTTGACGGTCCAAACCAAAATCATGACCAAAATCTTCAGCAGAAAGGCGCTGTTGCAAGCACTGCACAGCATGTAGCGCCAGCGGGTGAACATCGTAATAAAAAGGGAAAGTAAAGCGTTCAGGAAGTTCTTGGTTTTGGAATTCCTGAGTGAAGGGAATGAACATAAAACAAAGGTCAAAAAAAAACGCCCTCGTAGGAGGGCGTTTTTCATTTCTTTTGAAAGAAATTATTTGATCACAACATTTTTAGTTGTTGTAAGACCTTCTACTGTAACAGACACGATGTAGCTTCCTTTTGCAACGTTTTCAGTTGAGAAAGAAACAACTTGTGTTCCGTTAAGGTTAGTCATGTTTTTAGCAGCAATAACGCGACCTTGAAGATCCATTAAAGAAACTGCGTAATCGTTGTTTGTAGCTTCGAAAGAAACATTTACTTCTGAAGATGCAGGGTTAGGGTATACATTCATTGCGATTGTAGCCAACTCATCCATTCCAAGAGCACCTGTTTTGAAAGCACGTGTATCAGAAGAAGCGAATTCGCCACCAGAACCGATAGTTGTACCGTTTGCATCAACTAAAGAGTAAGCACCGTTACCGTAAGCACAGCAGATACCATCACCATAAGAGTCAAGGATTTCGAAAGTATAACATTGTGATGGATTCAAGGTAACCATTTGAGGCGCTTGTACAGTTGTACCATTTGCTCCTAAATCAGCCCAGCTACCACCACCTTGTGCTACAGTTGCGCCAGTGCTGTTTTTGATAGTCCAAGAAGTTTCTGAAGCGTAACGGTCTGTAGTGATGTTTACAGTTACATATTGTGAAACCGCGTTTGCAGCCGCAGCTACACTGTGGTTTACACCGTTGTTAGCTGTAGAAGCATCGCCAGCAGTTGTTACAGTTACAACCAAAGCACCACCAGTGAAGTTAGCGATAGGCGTACAAACTACGTTTGCAACACCGTAAGTAGCTAAGTTGCCGCTGAATGTACCAGTAGAAACTGTAGAACCGCCTTGAGTAATTGTTACAGTAGCTGCAGTAAGTGCAGATGTTCCGTTGTTTTGGATGTCAATTGAAGGAGTGTAAGCACCTTCGCAGTGTACAGATGCACCTGTGTAGTTCAATGCAGCAACATCTACAGGAGCAGATGCTGGTGGAGGACATGCAGATACAGTTGCGTAAAGAGCAGCTGCACCTAATTGACCTACTTCTTCGATGATGCGGTTAGGGCAAATACGGTAAATTGTTGGGAAGTAAGCAATGGCGTAGTCGTTGTTGACTTGGTTAGCAACACCAGAAGCCGGGTTAGCCATTGGGAATTGGATTTGGTTACCTGCAGCAGGTTCAATCCAGTTACCAATTGCACCGTTTCCGTCTAACATTGTAGCGTCAGCCGTAGTTCCGTCACCTTCGATCCAGATCACCATGACATCATCAGTTGTAGAAGTAGATACGCCAGCAGCACCAGCCGGGCCGTGCGCAGCATAAATATCTTCTAAAGCTCCTCCGAGGTGGTAGTTCCAACACGGACCACACCAAGTTGCAGATACATCTAAGAATACAGTGTATCCTTGATCTAGGTAATCATAAAGGGTATAAGACCCATTATTAGTTGTTCCTGCAGTAGCCAACCAAGATTGGTAAGCAGTAACAGTAAAGTTTGGAGCAACGCTTCCTGGGGCTAGCTGCGCATTCGCACTAACACCTGCAAGTAACATAGCAGCTGAGAATAATAGTTTTTTCATGCGTTAAAAATTTTAAGTTTGGGTAAATATAGAGAAAATCCGGTCAAGGAAAAAATACTCATACACAAAAAGAAATGATAATACTTATTTTTTCTTGAGTTGCTCTTTGATGAAGAACTCAATTGCACCAACCATTGAAGGGGCCTTGGGGTGGGGTGCATGGATATCAAGGCGCAAGTTGTTCTTGAGCACGGCATTGGCGGTTGTGGGGCCAAAAGCCGCAATGGCAGTTGTGTTTTGCTTGAAGTCGGGGAAATTCTTGAACAAAGACTCTATTCCGCCCGGACTAAAAAATACCAGCATGTCGTAGTAAACGTCTTCTAGATCAGATAAGTCGGCGGCAACCGTTCGGTATAAAACTGCCTTTGAAAATGGAATGTTGTATTTCTCGAGCGTTAATGGAATGTTGTCACGGAGGATGTCGGTACAAGGCAATAAGAACTTTTCGCCCTTTTGCTTTTTCATGAGTTCGCAAAGCTCGTCTATTGTTTGTTTGCCAAAAAATATTTTGCGCTTGCGATAGGTAACGTACTTCTGAAGATAAAGCGCTACGGCTTCTGTGATACAAAAATACTTCATGGTATCCGGCACCTCAAAACGCACAGCTTCTGCCATTCTAAAGAAATGATCTACAGCAACTTTGGAAGTCAGGATAACTGCGGTGTGTGTTGAGATGTCAACTTTTTGCGTGCGGAAATCTTTGGGATCTACGCCCTCCACTTTGATAAACGGACGGAAATCAATTTTGAGCTTGTATTTTTCAGCTAAATCAAAATAAGGCGATTTGTCGCCTTCTGGTTTCGGCTGGGAAACTAAAATGGTCTTAATAGCCAAAGTTGTCGTTTTAATTAATTGTATTCGCCCGAAAGCCAGCGCCATACAAAAAGGATGGGCAGGATTTCCAAGGCGCAAAGGTACAAAATTAAATAATACCATTCCAAACTTGCCTGAAGGCAGGCTCTCCAAGCTTTGATCAAGCGCCAACAGTACGCTGCAATAAAGATCAGCGCATAAGCTTGTTTGAGTATTTCATTGGCCTGACCATAAATTAACCAAAGAAAAGAAAGGCCTAAATATACCAATCCGACAAAAGACCAAACCTGCTTATTGATTTCGGCAATATGACCAACAAGTTTCCAATTGTCGGTCAGAAATAAGGCCAAACGAAAATTGAGCAATTGAAATCCAGCGTATGCACAGACGAACAAGACCGCCATAACCAATGCGTCAAACCGTTCAAAATATGTATATAAAAAAAGATAAGTGCTAAGAGAAAATGAAATGAGCGCGTTGCTCAAAAACAAGGATTGGGTCTCGGGCCTGATTTTCTCGTCGTCAAAGCCAAAACTCTCTATTTTACTTAATTTCCAAAAGCGCTTCCAGGATAAAGACAACGCATCTGGTGTGCTCATCCGCGCATAAGCAATGAAGGTCAAGGAAAGCAGCGAGACGAACAGCAAATAGCTATTCATCTGGGAGGCTCTTTCTATGAGTTCGAATCTTGGCACGTAAAGAATTTTGAGTACAAAAATAATTCAAATTTACATGCTACAGCTGCACAGAATATTACGTACTTTTGTGCCACAAATCAATCAGTATGAAAACCGATTTATACCAGCAGCCAGACTACTTCAACATGGATGACCTGCTCTCAGAAGAGCACAAGCTTGTTCGTGACGCCACCAGAGCATGGGTTAAAAAAGAAGTCTCACCGATTATAGATGAGCACTACGAAAAAGCAACTTTCCCGATGCACCTCCTCGTTGGGCTCGGAGAAATCGGAGCTTTTGGTCCTTACATTCCAGAAGAATACGGTGGGCCTGGGCTAGACCAAATTTCATACGGTCTGATCATGCAAGAACTCGAGCGCTGCGACTCCGGTCTGCGTTCTACGGCCTCTGTGCAGTCATCTTTGGTCATGTACCCGATTTGGAAATACGGCTCTGAAGCCCAAAAACTAAAATACCTGTCCAAACTTGCTTCTGGCGAAATGATGGGTTGTTTTGGTCTCACGGAGCCAGATTACGGTTCAAACCCTGGCGACATGATCAGCAATTTCAAAGACGCTGGTGACCACGTTATTTTGAACGGTGCCAAAATGTGGATTTCAAACGCGCCTTTTGCCGATATCGCTGTTGTTTGGGCCAAAGATGAATCTGGTCGTATTTACGGACTCATCGTTGAGCGTGGAATGGAAGGATTCTCCACTCCCGAAATGCACGGTAAACTTTCGCTGCGCGCCTCTGCAACCGGCGAACTCATTTTTGACAACGTCAAAGTTCCAAAAGAAAATATTTTGCCTGGGCGCTCAGGCCTTGGGGCTCCACTCAGCTGCCTAGACTCCGCCCGCTTCGGTATTGCTTGGGGTGCTTTGGGTGCTGCAATGGATTGCTATGACCAAGCATTGCGTTATTCAAAAGAACGCACTCAATTCAATGTACCAATTGGCGCTTTTCAGTTGATCCAGAAAAAATTAGCTGAAATGATTACCGAAATCACAAAAGCGCAACTTCTTACCTTCCGCTTGGGTCAATTGCGCAACGAAGGCCGTGCCACTACAGCACAAATATCTATGGCCAAGCGCAATAACGTTGAAATCGCGCTGAACATCGCACGTGAAGCACGTCAAATACACGGCGGCATGGGTATCACTAGTGAGTATTCAATGATGCGCCACATGGCCAATCTTGAATCAGTTGTGACCTACGAAGGCACCCACGACATTCACTTACTCATTACTGGTATGGATGTGACAGGCATTCCTGCTTTCACAAGAGAAATGCCCAATTTATAAAGATCAAATATCTTCGCTTTCCGAAAGCGCATCTCCTCGCAAGAGGCGGATGCGCTTTCTTGCTTCTGCACCAAACAAACTGGCCTTATACTCCATCAAAAGCCTTTTGTATAGCGCCTCTGCAGCACTTTTGTCTAGCAGGCGCAACTCGTTAATTTCAGCCATTCTAAACAATGCGTCGTCGGCTAAAATATCTTTTGCGTGTAATTTGAGCAGGTCTTCGTAATAACCTAATGCGCGCTGCCACTCGCCTCGTTGTTCCATTGCTTGGCCTTTTCTATAGAGAATTTCATCGGCCAAAGCATGATAGGGAAAAGCACTTTGGATGCTGTCAAACAACACAAATGCAGAATCTAATTTTTGCTGGGCAATCATGCGGTCCGCATTGGCAAACCATAACATCACTTGATAGTTGCTATCGAGGCCATAATTGTCGGTAATAAAGACCGAAAGTTGGATGGCATCATTTGAAATAAAACGCGAAGTACCTTCCTTGAGTACGTCTAGTTGAGCCTGCGCAAATTCGAACTCCCCATCATAATAGAAAATTTTAGCGTTTTTAAACTTGGCTTCGGCGCCGATTGTTTCAAACTTAAAATCGCTATCGATTTGCATGTACATCAGAGATGCTTCCCAGATATCCCCGCCGAGCACTTGTACATCAGCTAAAAGCATTTTTGCTTGCGCGCGCTGCATATCAGTTAGCCCCGCCAAACGGATAATTTGTTCCAACTCATCGATAGCGATAGCCACCTGTTGGGCATAAAAAGCCCTGATTTCTGCAAGCTGTAATGACACTTGAAAGGTAACCCTGCTTTTGCCCAAACGCGTTAAAGCTTGTTCAAAATCAATAATGCACAACTTGATTTCTTCGGTATTGAAATTTCGAAACTGC
>JBIKZM010000052.1:0-7726 GCA_044354735.1 Crocinitomicaceae bacterium | reverse complement strand
CGGATCTTTGATTACAGCTGAACTCGGCAATGACTATAACCGTGAGGTCTTTGCCTTTCCTGGGCCTATTCACCAATTGCAATCGGAAGGCTGCCATGCGCTCATTAAAAACCAACAAGCGCATTTACTCACTTCTGCTCAAGATTTATTGCAAACCATGAACTGGACCAATACGCAGCAAGGCGCAGTACTTCAGCATCACGAAGTTTTGAGCAGTCTTCAAAAAGAAATCTTAAATCACTTCAAAAACAAAAACAACTGGAGCATAGATGAACTCGCGCTCACCACCCAGCAAGCGGTGTCTTTGATCAGCAGCACCTTATTTGAGCTCGAATTAAATGGTTCTTTACAAAATATCGGTGCAAATCGGTATCGCCTACCCTTGTAATTTGCAAAACCTACGTAACTTTGTAGCAGTTCATTAAAATATACTTATTTAGAAAGGTGGAGGGATAGGCCCTATGAAACCTTGGCAACCTCACATCTTTGTAAAGGTGCCAAATCCGATCCCAAATTGGGAAAAGATAAGTTGAAACGCGCTGTTTCTGCCTTTCGCCAAGCAAATTATGATCAATAGCGCATTACAACTAGCCATCGAGCAACGCATTCTCGTCTTAGACGGCGCCATGGGTACCATGATTCAACGCCATCAGCTCGAAGAATTTGATTTCCGAGAAGGCGCATTTGAGCAACACCCAATGTCTCTAAAAGGCAACAACGACCTGCTTTCAATTACCCGTCCCGAAATCATCAAAGAAATCCACCGGGCTTACTTCGCAGCGGGTGCCGA
Organism: Crocinitomicaceae bacterium; assembly: GCA_044354735.1. GTDB lineage: Bacteria > Bacteroidota > Bacteroidia > Flavobacteriales_D > Crocinitomicaceae > UBA952. The sequence continues at coordinate 6,936 of JBIKZM010000052.1, read as the reverse complement.
TATCATCGAAACCAATACTTTTTCGGGCACCACCATTGCCCAAGCCGATTACCAACTCGAAGAAGCGGTATATCAAATCAATTATCAAGGCGCCAAAGTTGCCAAAGAAGTAGCTGCCGAATTTACTGATCGGCCGCGCTTCGTGGCAGGTTCAATCGGGCCAACCAACCGCACGGCCTCTATTTCTCCCGATGTCAATGATCCGGGTTTCCGCGCCGTGAGTTTTGATGATTTAGTAAGCGCTTACAGCGGGCAAATTGAAGCCCTCATGGACGGCGGCGTAGATATTCTACTGATTGAAACCGTTTTTGACACACTCAATGCCAAAGCAGCCCTGTACGCTTGTGATCAAGTATTTGAAAAAAGAGGTGTTCAAATCCCAATTATGGTTTCAGGCACCATCACCGACCAATCTGGCCGCACCCTCACAGGTCAAACCACCGAAGCTTTTTTAATTTCGTTGTCGCACATGCCCTTACTGAGTATTGGCCTTAATTGTGCACTCGGCGCGTCTATGATGCGGCCGTATCTTCAGGTACTCAATGAAAAAGCAACATTTGCCGTTAGCGCGCACCCCAATGCGGGGCTCCCTAACGAATTTGGGCTCTACGACGAAAGCCCCGCTGACATGGCCGCTCAAATTGAGCAGTATTTGCAAGAAGGGCTCGTGAACATTATTGGCGGCTGCTGCGGCACTACACCCGAACACATCGCTGCCATTGCCGCCGTTGCCGCAAAGTATTCACCAAGAAAATGGAACCACTGATATGCTCAAACTTGCCGGCCTCGAGGCGCTAGTCCTCACCGAACAAAGTAATTTTGTCAATATCGGAGAACGCACCAATGTAACTGGTTCGCGCGCCTTTTTGCGCATGATCAAAGAAGGTGATTACGAAGCTGCCTTGGCCGTAGCGCGAGAACAAGTAGAAGGCGGTGCACAAGTCATCGACATCAACATGGACGAAGGCATGATCGACGGCAAAGCAGCTATGGTCCGCTTTCTCAATTTATTGGCCGCTGAACCCGACATCGCGCGCATCCCCGTCATGGTAGATTCTTCCAAATGGGAGATTATCCTAGCCGGGCTCAAATGCCTGCAAGGCAAAGGAATTGTCAATTCGATTTCACTCAAAGAAGGCGAAGCTACGTTCATTGCCCAAGCCAAAGAAATCAGGCGTTTTGGCGCGGCAGTAATTGTCATGGCTTTTGACGAGAAAGGCCAAGCCGACTCTTTTGAGCGCCGCATCGAAATCTGTGAGCGCTCTTACCGCATTTTAGTGGACGTGGTTGGTTTTGTACAAGACGATATCATTTTTGACCCCAATATTTTTCCAGTAGCTACAGGCATGGAAGAACATGCCAACAACGCATTGGACTTTTTCCGCGCCACCAAATGGATCCGCAGCAACCTTCCGGGCGCCCATGTGAGCGGTGGTGTATCCAATGTATCGTTCTCCTTCAGAGGCAACAACAAAATGCGCGAAGCCATGCATTCCGCATTCTTATTCCACGCTACGGCCCACGGCATGGACATGGGAATTGTCAATCCGAGCATGCTAGAGGTATATTCCGAAATTGAACCCGAACTACTGTTGCGCGTAGAAGACGTCTTGCTCAACCGCAGGGCTGACGCCACGGAGCGCCTTCTCGATTTTGCACAAACAGTGAAAGGAGATGTCCGACAACAAACCGCAGACCTCACCTGGCGCGAACAAAGTGTTGAAAAGCGCTTGGCTCATGCCCTGATCAAAGGCATTGTAGAATTCATTGATATCGATGTAGAAGAAGCAAGGCAACAAGCAGCACGCCCAATCCAAGTGATTGAAGGCCCACTCATGGACGGCATGAACCAAGTCGGTGATTTATTTGGAAGTGGGCAAATGTTTTTGCCGCAAGTAGTGAAGTCTGCACGTGTCATGAAAAAAGCAGTGGCTCATTTGCTTCCGTACATTGAAGCCGAAAAAGACGGCAAACAAAGCGCTGCAGGAAAAATTCTAATGGCCACCGTAAAGGGCGACGTCCACGATATCGGCAAAAATATAGTTGGGGTTGTTTTGGCCTGCAATAATTACGAAATCATCGACCTCGGTGTCATGGTTGCACCGCAAGTCATTATTCAAACCGCCATTGAACAAAATGTGGATGCTATTGGCCTGAGCGGGCTCATCACGCCATCGCTCGATGAAATGGTTCATTTGGCCAAAGAAATGGAGCGCGCTGGGCTCAGTATTCCGCTGCTTATTGGTGGCGCCACCACTTCTAAAGTGCATACGGCGGTCAAAATAGAAGCGCATTACCCATCGGGTGCCGTGATCCACGTGCTGGACGCCTCTCGTTCTGTTACGGTCGTAGAAAGCCTACTAGGAGCCAAAAAACCAGGTTTCATGAGTGCGCTGCGTGCAGACTACGAAAAAATCCGCGTGCACCATGCCAAACATCAAGCGGCCAAAGAACTGCTTTCTTTAGCTCAAGCCCAAGCAAATTCCTTGCAACTTGAATTCAATTCAGAAACAATTGCCGTACCCAAACAGTTGGGAGTTCAACTCCACGAACCATCCATAGAAGCACTTGTCCCCTACATAGACTGGACGCCCTTTTTTCAAACCTGGGACCTCCACGGCAAATACCCGCAAATTTTATCAGATGTGGTAGTGGGCGAAGCAGCTACCAAAGTTTTTGAAGATGCGCAGCACTTACTCGAGCAACTCATCAAAGATAAAACACTTCTTTGCAAAGGAGTAAGTGGTTTATTTGCGGCCAACTCAAAAGGCGACGACATCCATATCCAAGACCCCAAAAACGGCACTACCCTCCACACCCAAATCACCTTGCGCCAGCAAACTAAAAAAGTAGCAGGCCAACCCAATATTGCGCTGGCAGATTTCATTGCGCCGCAAGACAGTCAACTGCAAGATTACATTGGTGCTTTTGTCGTGACGGCAGGGCTCGGCATAGAAAAATACATCGCTCAATTTGAGGTCAACCACGACGACTACAACTCCATTATGGTCAAAGCGCTGGCCGATCGCCTCGCCGAAGCATTCGCGGAGTACTTGCACGCAGTTGTGCGCAAAGAAACTTGGGGTTATGCGCCGCAAGAAAATCTTGAAAACCAAGCGCTCATTGCCGAAAGCTACCGCGGCATCAGACCTGCGCCGGGCTACCCTGCCTGTCCTGATCACCTCGAAAAACTCGGAATATTTGAACTCTTAGATGCCGAAGCACAAATTGGCGTAAGCCTCACCGAATCTTTGGCGATGTGGCCAGCAGCATCTGTCAGTGGTTGGTATTTTGCGCATCCTGACGCCAAGTATTTTGGCTTGGGTAAAATAACGCCAGAGCAGCTTGGAGATGTTGCGAAGCGAAAAGGCGTTCAAGCGGCCGAGATTGAACGCTGGTATAGTTCGATTCTCGTTTAATTGGGATTGGCTTCAAACCAAGTATCTACATTTTTTGGAGCTTGAGTAGCGGCCTGTACGGCCAATTCATCGCAGCGCTCGTTTTGCGGATGCCCAGCGTGCCCTTTAACCCAAACAAATTCGAGTTTGAAATGGGGATGCAGCGCCAAATAACGCTGCCATAAATCGGGGTTTTTCTTGTCCTTGAATCCTTTTTTTGCCCAAGCAAACACCCAGCCTTTTGTGATTGAATCCAAGACATATTTTGAATCGGAATGGATCACAACTGTGTAATTGCGGTTCTTGATGTGCTCGAGTGCCACAATGACGGCCATGAGCTCCATGCGGTTGTTGGTAGAGCGCCTAAAACCCTGACTGAGCTCCATGCGCTTGCTGCCAAATTCTAAGATCGCGCCAAAACCTCCCGGGCCTGGGTTGCCGCGCGAAGAACCATCGGTAAAGACCATTATTTTTTGCGCACTCATTGCTTTAAACGATTGGGGTTTTGCGATAAAAATGCGGTCCAGGAATCTCCTTTTGCCTTGTTGTGTTCGCCAATGCCCTTAGAAAAATGATGACACACCGCTACGGCCAAACCATCGGTTGCATCTAGGTATTTGGGCATGTCTTGGAAATTGAGTAATTGCTGAAGCATGGCGGCCACTTGCTCTTTGGAAGCGCTGCCGCTACCGGTAATGGCCTGCTTTACCCTTCTTGGCGAATACTCTTCAAAGGGCATATCGTGGTTCAATGCCGCCGCAATGGCCACCCCCTGTGCTCTGCCGAGTTTGAGCATGGACTGAACGTTTTTGCCAAAGAAAGGCGCTTCAATAGCCATTTCGTCAGGTTTGTATTCGGCAATGAGCCCGTTAAGCCTTTCTAAAATTCTTTTGAGTTTGTCCGGATGATTACTGAGTTTGTGCAGTTGAATTACACCAAAGTTCAAGAGTTTGAGTTGTTTTTGCTCCACGTGAATGAGCCCATAACCCAAAACGGTTGTGCCTGGATCGATGCCTAGTATGATTTTGTCGTGACTCATTTTGCTGTAAAACTACATACTATTGACTTTGCATGCTCAAAAAAACTTGTATCTTTGCACTCCTCGGGTGATTAGCTCAGTTGGTTTAGAGCACTACCTTGACAGGGTAGGGGTCACTGGTTCGAATCCAGTATCACTCACCACAAACCTGGCTTTTGAAGTCAGGTTTTTTTGTGCCTATTCTTGGGCAGTACTGGCCGAACTAATATTGAATTCATCTACCAACGGCTCTCCTTGCAGGCGCAAGAAAAGTTGAATAAGCGCCACTACATCTTTCTCACAATAAACCATAATGCGCTGTAGGTTTTGCTCTTCGTAATAAACACGAGCAACATCGGCCCCCGAGATGTCGTCTTTTGGGGTTGGAATTTGCAGCACATGACAGAGCAGTGAAAGTGATGTATACGATTTATAGTCGCCGAATTTCCAGAGTTCCATGGTGTCTATATGATTGATTTCCCACGGCTTCTTGCCGGCAATTTGCAAGATAGCTGGCAAAGCAATCCCGTTGATGAGCATGCGGCGGCAAATGTATGGAATGTCAAATTCTTTGCAGTTGTGTCCACACAGCACATGGTACGGTGTATTGTAATGATCTTCTAATAAACGCTTGAACTGCAACAGCAAGGTTTCTTCGTCGTCGTGGTAATAGGATTTCAAGCGAATACTCTTTCCTTGGTTACCCTCGTGCAACATGCCTACAGAAATACAGACAATTTTGCCAAATTCAGCGAGGATGCCGCCGCGGTCCTCAAAAATTTGTTCGATGGATTTGTCTGGACTCATTTGAAAACGGTTTTTGGCCTCAAATAAGGCCTTCGATTTTTCGTCGAGTTGCTCAAAGGCATAAGCCTGAGGAACGGTTTCGATGTCTAGAAAAAGGATTTTTTCGAATTGGACTTGTTTGTTCATAGTGGAAATTTACAAAGGAAAAGATTGTCATTCGCTTTAAAAACGTGAAATTTGTAAACGCATTATGGCTGAGCAACTTTTTTTTAGGTCCGAAGACAAAATTACACGCTACGCTGAGCTTCGGCCTCAACTAGAGGCGCTTATTGGCTCAGAAACCGATGCAGTTGCCAACATGGCAAATTTTTGTGCGGCTTTGAAGGCTGCTTTCGGTTGGTTTTGGATTGGTTTTTATGTCGTTCGCGAAGAGCAACTTGTGCTAGGTCCGTTTCAAGGCCCAATTGCTTGCACCCGAATTCAGTATGGTAAAGGTGTTTGCGGTACGGCGTGGGCCGAGCAAAAAAGTCAACTCGTTGCCGACGTCGAGGCTTTTCCTGGGCATATCGCCTGCAGTGCTTTGTCTAAAAGCGAGTTGGTTATACCTATCTTCAAGGACCAAAAAGTTTGGGGTGTGCTGGACCTCGACAGCACTTTACTTGCCGATTTCAACCAGACCGATCAAATTGAATTAGAAAAATTAATGAAATGGTTCGCTGGACATTTGTAGTATTGGTGTTGCTTAGTGCTTGTGCACAGGTGGGCACCATTACCGGTGGCCCCACAGACGAGAGAGCGCCACAAGTGCTGTCCGAAACTATTTCCGACAAACAACGCAATGTAAAAACAAGCGAACAGCTATTGGTTTTTGACGAATTCATCAAGCTAGACCAACCCCAGCAGCGCATCCAACTCATGCCCGCAGACAGCCGCTTGCAGTACGAGCTCAAAGGCAAAACCCTGCGCATTCTTTTCTTGGATACTTTACAGCCTCAAACCACTTATACGCTCCTGAGCAACGGCGGCATCAAAGACCTCACTGAAGGCAATGATTCACTAATGACCTGGACCTTTTCTACAGGCCCAACGCTCGATTCTTTGGTCTTGAACGCCCACGCCACAGAATGGATTCCCAACAATAAACCAAGTACTATTAACCTAGGTTTGTATCAGACCGACACGAGCCGCACTGCACGTTATATCGGGCGCTTTGATCCGCAGGGGAAACTCCAATTGAAAGGTTTGAAAGAGGGCACTTATTATCTAAAGGCTTACATCGATGAGAATCAAGACGGTGCTTGTGCGCCAACAGAAAGTCAAGATGTTTTGTTTTCAGCCCGCACTTTGAGTCAAATTCAAGCCGACACCCTTTCCTTTTTCCTCTCCAAACCTCAGAAAAGTGAGGATGCCACAGTGAAATCAACGCCTATTAAAAATGCGGATTCCTTGACGCCGGCAAAACCACTGAGTGCGCTCATTTTACAGTTAGATGCACTACCTCCTCACCTGTTGGTAGAACTCTATTTAGGCGACATTCTTCAACAAAAGATTCAAGTCGAAACACAAAGCATTACCATTGATTCACTTCAAGCGGGGCTCTATACACTCAGATTTGTATCGGACCAAAATGGCAACCTCAAATGGGACGCAATTGACCTCGAGCGTCGGGTGCGCGCTGAGCCCATTTACTATTACCCAGAAAAAATCAAAATCAGACCCAATTGGGAACTCTCACTCCCTGTGAACATCCCGCAGGGCAGCTTGTTTAAAAAA
>JBIKZM010000280.1:0-2565 GCA_044354735.1 Crocinitomicaceae bacterium | reverse complement strand
TGCCCTCACCTGCACTAAACCGCGATAATTTGGCGTATTTGAGGGCTTGTTCAATCATGCAGGCGCTCGCGTTTTTACTTTTTGCTGCAATATAGTTGGCCGCACTGACTTTACCTGCTGCCGTCACTTCAATTTGCAAATACACCATGCCTGCCGCATTGAAACCACAAGTGTAGCCTGGGTTTCGAACATACCAAGTGTTTCCTTCATAAGCACTGCGCTTTACGACACTAAAGTCTACCATAACGGCGCCCGCATATTGGTTGGGCTGCGCAGCACCATTTGTATTGCTTTGTTGCGGTGTTTGTCCTTGTTGCTTGAGTTGAGCAATGCGCTTATTGCTTTCTTGCACAATGCGCTCGCGGGCGGCGACACCTCCCGTTTGTGCAAAAACTTCTGCCTCAAAATCGCGGGCGTTTTGCTCCGGACTACCCTGACTAGCGCCACCTGTTTGGGCAGACCAATTTTCATAAGAAGTTGGGCGCGCATCATTTGCATCTCTGGCCACGCTGCGCAACGCTGCATTTTGCTGCTGCACCTGCATTTCTTGACGCAATTCTTCTTTTTCTTCTTCAGTCACCTCTTCAAGGGCCACTTCATAAAGTGCTTCGCCGGCAAGTAATTCCTCCTTTTTGACGGTCGTGAGTTCTAAATAGACAAAAGAACCCACATACAAACTCAGCACCACGATGAGGGCTTTGAGGTAGTGTTCGGACTGGATTTGTCTTGGATTCATGGCTTACTGATCAGTATTTTTTGTTCTGCGATCAGGTAATAAGCGAGGCCATCAGGCGTACTCAGCTGAAATGCCGTTTGGTTAAAACGCACAATTCTTTGGTAGCCACAAGCGATAATTGGTGCGCCATCAGTGCTAAATAAACCTAAACCATTGTCGTTTTCCACTAAGAAATAATTCGATTCAAGCATTTTAATTGTCTTGTATTCAGTATTTAGCAACCAATTACCTGTAGTATCAATTAAACCTAATTTATTGTCTTTCTCAACCAAAAATCCAAATGGTGCAAAAGGCGTAATTTTATGATACTCAAATGGCACCACCACCTTGGCATCTAAGGCAAGGAGCCCCCAATTTCCGTTTTGCTGCACAGGCCACAAACCAGCCCAAAAGGGTTGTGCAGCTTCGTACGCATTTTTAATCAAAACCTTTCCTTTGGCATCCATGAGGCCTAGTTTTCCTATTTTAGAATAAACGGCAAATCCTTCCTTCGTAAAGAAAGCCAGCTTTTGAGCAGTCAAAAACCATTCCAATCCGTTTATTTCCAAACGCTTTCCAGTGGTATCAAAATAGTGGAGGTTCTTGCCTTGTTTGACAATAAACAATGTAGCATCTGAAGACACAATGATATCGTCGTATTTAGGTGCTAAAATTGTTTTGCCATTTTTATTGAGGCCGACTTTGCCATTGCGCTCAAAACGTTCGTAGGGCTGAAACTCGACAGGCTCAATAGGTGCTACCTGCCAATCAAAAGCACTTAGGGTTTGTTGGAGCTCCTCCCACTGCAACGGTGTTTGTTGTAAAAACTGCCCCTGCGCATCTAGCAAGAAATAACCTGTGCTATCCTCTAAAACAAAGCCGGTCTTATTAAGTGAAATATCGAGGTACTTGAAAGAAAGGATGGATTCATTTCGTTTATTGATGAGTCCATAACGATTTGCCTTAGAAACTATAGCCAAACCTTCATAAAACGGACTTGCGTCGTCGTATTGCGCAGCGATCACTACAACGCCTGAGGCATCCATGTAACCATAGGTATTTGCCTGGATAAATGGATATAAGTGCTTGAGCAAGAGCTCGCCATCTTTTTCTAAATCTTCTAAGAAAGGATAGCCGGGAAAGGCACTTTTAAAGGCCGCTAGTTTTTCCATGCTGTAGGTCTGCATGAACAAACGGTAAATTTGCTTCCAGGCCAAAGCTACCTGAGGTGCTGTTGGATAAGCTTGTATAAAATTTACAAAGGACTCCAGAGAGTCCACTTGGCTGTACTTTTTGTAGATCCGCACCCAAGCATCCTCCATGTAAGGACTCTCGGTATAAGTGGTGATAAAATTGATCAATTCTGCTTCGGTATCGTTCTGCGTGCGTTCTTGATACAATAAGAGGTTGTAATTTGCTTTGGCCGCTTTCTGCTGAACAGCATTCGGATACATAACAATAAAAGCCTGCATGGCAGCCGAATTTTGAGCCTGTACCGCTTGATCAAAAGCCAGTGAATCGCGCAAACCAAGTGCTATTTTTTTGTAGTCCGGGAACTTTTGGCCATAACGCTCCATGAATAGCTCGAGCGCTGTAATCTGAGGCGCGCTAATGGCCAATTGCATTTCTTTTATAGCCAATTGATGGAAAAGATGTTGGGTAGTGGTGTCTTGAAATAATAAATCGGCTTGCAATTTAGCCTTTGCCTTGACATCCAGAGAAGGATAACTGCGCTCAAAAGAAGTGAGGTAAGCAAGCGCGCTATCCGCTTGATAACAAAATGGCGTGAGGTAATACACCGCCCATCCGTAACTGGCTGCAACAGGTGCTTTGAGGAGGTCTTTTTGCAA
>JBIKZM010000279.1:0-2566 GCA_044354735.1 Crocinitomicaceae bacterium | reverse complement strand
GCCTCTCTCAATTTTTATTTGCCCAAACCACCGATAAGAGTAAAAAAGCTACTCAGCCAGCCTTGCGCTTTGCTGTTTTGGAAATTGAGCGCCAAGACATCCCTTATGGCTCCGAGGACCTCTTTATTTTTGAATTCAAAAACACCGCCAAAAAAGCAGCAGTCATTACAAATGTCCAGACGAGTTGTGGTTGTACCGCAGCCGATCGTCCGGAAACCCCTATTAGAAAAGGTAAAAAAGGCGTCATTAAAGTGCACTACGATACCAAGCGCGTTGGGGCTTTTACCAAAACCATCACGGTTTTCTCAAATGTCGGGGACCCAATTGTACTCACCATCAAAGGGACTGTCCTTACCCCTTCAGATTCTCCGGTGACCAACTAGATAGTGTCGCAGCGCGCGCTCAGATATTTGCTATCTTTGCCACTTTAAACGAAGTCATGGAGATTGCAAAAACATACGAGCCGCAACTTGCACAAGAAAAATGGTACCAACATTGGTTAGATAAGGGGTATTTTCACTCTACTCCTGACCACCGCGAGCCCTACACTATTGTCATTCCGCCGCCCAACGTCACGGGGGTGTTGCACATGGGCCATATGCTCAACAACACCATTCAAGATGTCTTGGTGCGCAGGGCGCGAATGCTCGGCAAAAATGCATGCTGGGTGCCAGGTACCGACCACGCCTCTATTGCTACCGAAGCCAAAGTTGTTCAAAAACTCAAAGCTGAAGGTATTTCAAAAGCAGACCTCACCCGCGAGCAATTTTTATCCCATGCCTTTGAATGGAAAGACAAGCACGGCGGCATCATCCTAGAGCAACTCAAGCGCCTCGGTGCTTCTTGCGATTGGGAGCGCACGCACTTCACCATGGACCCCGAATATTCGGAGTCTGTTATTGCTGTTTTCATCGACCTTTTTCAAAAAGGGAAAATTTACCGCGGTGTGCGCATGGTCAACTGGGATCCAGAAGCCCTCACTGCACTTTCCGATGAAGAGGTCAACTACAAAGAAGTCAATTCCAAATTATTTTATGTGCGTTACCAAGTTGTTGGTCAGTCCGACCAATGGCTCACGATCGCCACTACGCGCCCCGAAACCATCCTCGGCGACACCGCAATTTGCGTACATCCCGAAGACACGCGTTATCAGCAGCTCATTGGCAAAACAGTTTTGGTACCGCTGATCAACCGCGAGATTCCCGTCATTGCCGACGAATATGTCGACAAAGATTTTGGTACAGGTTGCTTGAAAGTTACCCCAGCCCACGACCCCAATGACTACGAGCTCGGTCAGAAACACAACTTGCCCAGCATCGATCTTTTCAATGACAACGGCACACTCAACGCGCATGGCGCACACTATCAAGGCAAAGACCGCTTTGAGGTGCGCCGCGAAATCGAAAAAGAACTCCACGACAAAGGCTTTTTAGTCAAGACCGAAGACATCATCAATAAAGTGGGCTTTTCTGAGCGCACCAGCGCTGTTATTGAGCCCAAATTGTCTTTGCAATGGTTTGTCTCGATGAAAGAACTCGCTGCGCCGGCATTGGAGAACGTCATGAACGGCAATATCCAATTTCACCCAGAGAAATTCAAAAACACCTACCGTCACTGGATGGAAAACGTCAAAGATTGGTGTATTTCTCGCCAGCTTTGGTGGGGTCATCGCATTCCTGCATGGTATTACAGCGACCGCCCAGCAGATTTTGTTGTGGCCAAATCCCAAGAAGAAGCAATTGTTTTGGCTTCTCAAAAAGCAGGCAGACCAATTGAAGTTGCTGAATTGCGTCAAGACGAAGATGTGCTAGACACCTGGTTTTCTAGTTGGTTGTGGCCAATTTCGGTTTTCAATGGCCTTACGCAGCCCAACAATCCAGAAATCAACTACTATTACCCAACCAACGACCTCGTCACGGCTCCCGAAATCATGTTTTTTTGGGTGGCAAGAATGGCTATTGCAGGTTACGAATACATGGGCCAACAGCCTTTTAAAAATGTATACTACACCGGAATTGTCCGCGACAAACTCGGCCGCAAAATGTCCAAGTCTTTGGGCAATTCCCCAGACCCTATCGACCTGATCAATCAATATGGCGCAGATGGCGTTCGGGTGGGTGTGCTCATTTCATCTCCAGCTGGCAATGACCTCCCATTTGACAGCTCTCAGTGCGAACAAGGCCGCAACTTTACCAACAAAATTTGGAATGCTTATCGCTTAGTGTCTTCGTGGGAAGTCAGTGAAATTGACCAACCGCTCTCCAGTAAAGTAGCTATTGAATGGTTTGACAACCGTTTTGCCCAAGTATTGATTGAAATCAATAGCAATTTCGATAAATTCCGCATTTCTGATGCCCTCATGTCGACCTACAAACTCGTTTGGGACGACTTCTGCTCTTGGTACTTAGAAATGATCAAGCCAGGCTATCAACAGCCCATAGATCGTCAGACACTCGAACACACGCTCAATTTCTTTGAGCGCATCTTGAAAATCATGCATCCATTTACGCCGTTTGTAGCAGAAGAGCTCTATCACGCACTGCGCGAGCGCCAACCCGGCGACGAC
>JBIKZM010000278.1:0-2574 GCA_044354735.1 Crocinitomicaceae bacterium | reverse complement strand
AATGGGCTTCAGTGCCTTGGTTTGGTGGCAAATGGGCTTTGCTAAATTTGCCGAATACCAGTCAGCTTATTGGATAGAAGAAGCACTGTCCGTAGACAACATGTTTGTCTTTATTTTGGTATTCAAGTTTTTCAAGCTAGAAGGCAAACTCCAGCACCGCGTTCTTTTTTGGGGAATCATCGGCGCACTCATTTTTAGAGGTATTTTCATTTTCTCAGGTATAGGCCTGATCAAACTCACGTATTTACCCGCTTTTGAGTTGTTTGGCTATCAATTTAGCTTGGAGCAGGGCGCTCATGCATTACCGGGCTACTTCTTTCGCCCTAACCTCATCTTAACTATTTTTGGTGCATTCTTGGTTTATGCAGGGATCAAATCTTTACTTGATTCAGAAGAAGACGACCAAAAAGATTTCAATAAAAGTCTAGGAGCGCGTTTGCTTAGAAAGGTGTTTCCGGTTACCAAAAACTACCACGAAGACCGCTTTTTCATCAAGAGAGGAACCAAGCGCATCGCTACTAAATTGTTTTTGGTCTTAATGGTCATCGAGACCACCGACCTCATTTTTGCCATCGATTCTATTCCTGCCATTTTTGCTATTGCACCCAATGACCCACTGATTCTGTATACCTCAAATATATTTGCTGTTCTAGGCTTGCGCTCGATGTATTTCCTACTTGCCAACTCGATACACATGTTCTCCAAGCTCAAATACGGCCTGGCGTTTATCCTGAGTTTTATAGGGCTCAAGATGCTTGTGGCACCATTCTATCATATCGAAGCGAGTGTTTCGCTCTTGATTGTGCTGGGTGCGCTCGTGCTGTCTGTACTCGCGTCGGTGGTGGCTAGACGATAAACGAAGCGCCTTCTTCACTCATACTGACACCTGCGCGCAACTTTGCAAATAGTTCGCGGCCGAATCTAAATTGCGTATTGTCTTTTTGCACTGTTGCACGCGCTAATACGCTTGCTTCATCCAGTACTTCAAGCACGCCATTTTCACTGTCTAAGCGCAAAAGATCACCGGTCTGGATCTTGCTGATCAAGCCGCCGTCATATGCTTCTGGGGTAAGGTGAATCGCTGCGGGCACTTTTCCTGAGGCGCCAGACATGCGCCCATCGGTTACCAAACCAACTTTAAAACCTTTCTTTTGCAGAATAGTGAGTGTGGGCGTGAGGCTGTGTAGTTCGGGCATGCCATTGAATTTTGGGCCTTGAAAAGGAATAACGGCAATAAAATCTTTATTGAGTTCGCCTCGTTTAAAAGCAGCCATTAAATCAGTCTGTTCGTGAAAAACAATCGCTGGGGCGGCTACAATGCGGTGCTCTGGTGCAACAGCGGCTGTTTTAATGACTGAGCGGCCCAAATTGCCTTTCAATAGCTTGATGCCGCCGTCTGCTGTAAAAGGTTCGCTAGCTGGGCGTATGATGTTTAAATTCAGAGAGGCACGTGCACATTCCTCCCAAACCAATGTACCATCTTTGATTTTAGGCTCTTGTGTGTAGGCGCGAAGGCCTTCGCCAATGATCGTCTGTACGTCTTCGTGGAGCAAGTTGTTGTCGAGGAGTGTGCGGATGACAAAACCCATTCCGCCTGCAGCGTGAAAATGATTGACATCTGCAGCGCCATTGGGGTACATGCGCGTCACGAGCGGAATAACGGCTGATAAATCAGACATGTCGTCCCAGTTGATGAGAATCCCGGCAGCGCGTGCAATGGCAATGAGGTGAATGGTATGGTTGGTTGAGCCACCTGTTGCCAATAAACCGATGATGCCGTTGACAACAGTTTTTTCATTGAAAAGATTGGCCAGGCTGCGGTTTTTTCCAATTTTGACATTTTGAATGGCTACGCGAACGGCTTCTTTGTTGAGTAGCTCTCGCAAAGGCGTATTAGGGTTCACAAAACTTGATCCGGGGAGGTGCAGCCCCATAATTTCCATGAGCATTTGATTGCTGTTGGCGGTGCCATAAAATGTACAAGTGCCCGGAGAATGGTAAGAATCAGACTCGCCTTTAAGGAGCTCTTCGCGGCCAATTTTACCTTCCGCATAAGCTTGACGGATGTTGGATTTTTCTTCGTTACTGATGCCGCTCGGCATAGGGCCTCCTGGCATAAACACAGCAGGCAAATGCCCAAAGCGCAGCGCGCTCATGAGTAGGCCAGGGACAATTTTATCGCAAATACCCAAATATAGTGCAGCGTCAAACATGTTGTGAGACAAGCCTATTGCCGAAGACAAGGCAATCACATCTCTGCTATATAAAGACAATTCCATTCCTGGCTGCCCTTGTGTTACGCCGTCGCACATTGCGGGTACGCCACCTGCCACTTGTGCCACCGCGCCAAAATCATTGGCATATTTTTTAATCGCAACCGGGTAGTTTTCAAAAACCTGGTGCGCAGACAGCATATCGTTGTAGGCGGTAATGATACCTAGATTCGGTATGAAGTCAGCAGCGAGCGCAGCTTTGTCGTGTGCGTTGCAAGCTGCAAATCCGTGCGCTAAATTGCCGCAATTCAGGGTGCTTCTGTGTACGCCCTCTTGATAAGCTTCCTCAATTTGTGCGAGA
>JBIKZM010000051.1:0-7782 GCA_044354735.1 Crocinitomicaceae bacterium | reverse complement strand
CTCCTGGAATGTCGGTGCCTCCTTGGTGCAGGGCTTTAGTTTCAAAAAACGCAAGGGCAGCCTCAGTTTAGACGCCTACCACACGCGTTTTTCGCAACAATTGGTAGCAGACCGCGACACCCTTTCGGGCATGGTTGTCTTTAAAAACCTGAGCGCTAACTCTGTAGCAACCGTAGTGCAGGCCGAGTTTGCCTATGCGGTGTTGCCCGGCCTAGACCTGCGCCTGGCTTACAAATTTCAAGACGTTAGGGCGCTGTACAACGGCAAACTCCAAACGCAAGTGCTCTTGCCGCGCCAGCGTCTCTTCGCCAATATTGGCTACCAAACCCGCAACAAGCGCTGGGCGCATGACCTCACGTATTCGCGCTACAGCGCAGTGCGCTTGCCACAAGGTGGGCAGGGCCAAGCATGGGGCTTGCTCAATGCGCAAGTGACGCGCAACTGGAAACAATTAGAACTTTATGTTGGGGGTGAAAACCTGCTCAACGTGATGCAGCATCATCCGATTGTGGCCGCGCAAAATCCCTTCGGGCCAGACTTTGACGCTACAGAAATTTGGGCGCCTATTATGGGTTGGAATATGTATATTGGTTTGAGGTACACGATCAAATAAAAATCTTATTTATCTTAAATTTCCTTTTAAAATCAATCAAAACCAATCAAAACCAATCAAAATCAATCAAAAATTAATAAACATGAAAACAATACTTATTTCTTTTTTACTCCTTTTCGGAACGCCTCTTATGGCACAAAAAACGATGGTCATTCAAATGCAGACTTCGGCCCAATGTGGCGATTGCAAGGAGCGCATTGAAGGAGCGCTGAACCAGTCAAAAGGAGTGGTGTATGCCGAGTTGAATCTCGATACAAAAATAGTGGAGGTCAAATTCAAGCCCGCCAAAACAAATAAAGAACAACTCCAGTTGGTTTTGGTGAATTTAGGCTATCAGGCCGATGACAAAAAAGCAAATCCGGAATCTTTGAAAGCGCTACCGTTGTGCTGCCAGCCCGGCGGGTATTAACTTTCGATTTTATAGGATAAACCAATCCCAATAACTGATTTGAACTGAGTTCTGGGGCCAATATTGCCGTTGCTATCCGTGATTTTGATGTCGTCGTCGTAGATGAGGTTCCATTGCGCTGAAGCAGAAACCAATGAATTGACCCGAAAGAGGAGCAAAAGTTCGCCGTTGACATCGATGTTTTCAGGATTATTCAGGTAATTACTGAACAATTCCAGCTTAGATTTCATCTCGATGTTTTTGGCCAAAGGTCGGTTGTATTTCATTTTAAGATAGGCGCCATATTCTTGACGGTAGCGCATGCCCGGGTCTACACCAAAAGAACCTTTGGCACTAAGGGAGTCATCCAAGACAAACGTGGACTTGATGGCGATGGAGGAGAAGAAAATGTTGAAGTTATCGGATTTTCTGAAGTCGGCACCAAGTGCGAGGTTCATGTAGCCTGGGGCCATTAAGCGCGAAACAGGAATAGAATCATTGGGGTAGGCGTAACCGTTGATGCTTTGGGTTCTGAAACTTGAGGCAAAAGTGAGAAAGAAGCCTTTGGAGAGTTGCATCCCAAAAGTACTGGCGAGGTCTATGCGGTCGTCGGTTTTTTGAGCACCAATGCCTTTTTTGTCAAAATATTTGATGCCGCCAAGTGCAAAAGAGGCGTCGTTGGTCCATTTGATGGTTTCTCGGGTGTAATAGGCCGATGCGCTGCCCGAACCAATGATCGAGATGTTGTTGCGCCCTCCTGCATTCCAATTGACAAAAGACGTTTGGGTGCCATTCAAGGAGTAGAGCGATTTGAATTTCCAACAGGCTGTCGAATCTTGCGCGCAAGTGCTTTTTGCGACCAAAAGGGTAAACAATAGGCAGAAAAATGTGTTTAATTGGTATCCGTACATCTCGACTACAAAAATAATGCGTTTTCTCACTCTACTTTTCGTGTACCTCCCAATTATTTCAACAGGGCTTTATGCACAAACTCCAACAGATTACAGTTTGGCTCAAAATTGGGCCGCTTGCCCCGGGGCTTATCCAGAAGGATTGGCAAAACATTTAAAGGATACAACTTTACACGCCAAAGCCGATGTTTTTTACGTGTACCCAACACTCAACGACAAAAAAAGTGACAAGCGCTGGAATGTTCCGCTCACAGACCAAGACCAACAAACCAAAGTATTGCAAACTGCCTTGTCTTTTCAAGGTAGCGCTTTTGCCGAGGCGGGGCGTTTTTTTGCGCCATATTACCGCTCTGCCCATTTGCGTTCTTATTATGTAGCAGATCCGCAAGGAAAAGCCGCACTTGAGTTGGCTTATGCCGATGTACGCGCCGCCTTCTTGTACTATCTCGAACACCATAACAACGGCAGGCCAATTATTTTAGCCGGACACAGCCAAGGCAGTACCCACTGTGGTTTATTGCTTCAAGAGTTTTTCGATGGCAAACCACTCCAAAGTCAGCTGATCGCCGCTTATCTTCCGGGCATCGGCATTTCAACTTCCGAGCTCAAAAATATTCCTTTACTCACCAGCCCGCAAGCAACAGGCGGTTATGTCACTTGGAATACCTTCAAGAAGCACCTTGACCAAACGGCCTATAACAAATGGTATAAAGGAAAAGCGGTCGTGAATCCCGTTTCCTGGACGCTTGAAAGTACAGCTTTAAAAGCAGCTCATAAAGGTTTTCTTTATTTTGACAATCAAATTTACCCCCAACTCTTTGACACCCATCTCATCGACGGTGCCATTTGGATAGATCGCCCGCGCGGCAAGTTCTTTTTCCTAAGCCTTACCATGCGCAATTACCATATTGGAGACATCAATTTATTTTGGCAAGATGTGCACGACAATGCCATCTTGAGAGCTCAATCTTTTGATGAAAAATAAGTACTTTTGTAGACTCAAATTCGACACAACACATGACACCATTTGAAAGACGCCACATTGGCCCCGGAGCTTCCGAACAACAAGACATGTTAGCAGCCGTCGGCGTAGATGCGCTCTCGACGCTCATCGACCGCACCATTCCTGCGCAAATTCGCCTCAACCGCGAGCTCCGCATAGATGCTGCGCTCTCTGAGCAAGCTTACCTCGACCACATCAATGCGCTTGGCGCCAGAAATAAAGTCAATAAGTCTTTCATTGGTTTAGGTTACCACGAAACCATTGTTCCTTCGGTTATTTTGAGAAACGTACTCGAAAATCCAGGATGGTATACCGCCTACACGCCGTATCAAGCAGAAATTGCACAGGGGCGTTTAGAAGCGTTACTCAATTTCCAAACCATGGTCATTGAGCTCACCGGCATGACCATCGCCAACGCCTCCTTACTCGACGAAGCAACGGCTGCGGCCGAAGGCATGATCATGTTCTACAACTCGCGCAGCCGCGCCGATATCCAAGCTGGGCGCAATAAATTCTTTGTTGATCATAACGCCTTGCCACAAAGCATCGACGTCATGAAAGGCCGCGCGCTCAACCTCGGCATTGAATTCATCGTGGGCGACGCCCAAACGTTTAGTCCAGACGCCACTTACTTTGGCATTTTTGTACAGTATCCAAACGCCAAAGGCCACATCCAAGATTGGTCTGCGGCTATCTCCAGCTGGAAAACAGCCGGTATTCAAGTTGCCGTAGGAGCTGACCTCCTCTCTTTGGTACTGCTCAAGTCTCCGGGCAGCATGGGCGCCGATGTCGTTACGGGTTCTGCCCAGCGTTTTGGCGTACCAATGGGCTACGGTGGCCCACACGCTGCTTTTTTTGCCACAAAAGAAGATTACAAGCGCAATTTGCCAGGGCGCATTATTGGTGTGTCCAAAGATGCCGACGACAACCAAGCACTCCGCATGGCTTTGCAAACCCGCGAACAACACATCAAACGCGATAAAGCCACTTCTAATATTTGTACCGCACAAGCGCTTTTAGCGGTGATGGCTTCTATGTATGCTGTGTACCACGGTCCAGATGGCGTTCGTTCCATTGCAGGCCATGTCCACCATTTGGCGAGCACTGCCGCCACAAGTCTTCAACATGCCGGTATTTCAATTGGTACTACTCAATTCTTTGACACCATTCACCTTCACGGAGTAGACTGCAAAACAATTCGCAGCAAAGCAGAAGCTGCTGGTCTGAATTTCCGTTATATTTCTGATTCAGAACTCAGTATTTCATTTGGTGAGCCTCATACCACTTCAGACCTGCAAGCAGTGTTGGCGGTATTTGGCGCCACAATCCAAGAAGCAAAAAGTGCCATTCCAAACGCATTGGCACGCACAGAATCGGTACTTGCTCATGCTGTGTTTAACTCCTACCACTCAGAGTCGCGTATGATGCGCTACCTCAAGCGTTTGGAGAACAAAGACCTTTCTTTGGTGCATTCCATGATTGCACTCGGATCTTGCACCATGAAACTCAACGCGGCCTCTGAAATGATGGCCGTAACCAATCCGCAATTTGCCAACATGCACCCATTTGCGCCTTTAGATCAGGCGGTGGGTTACCACGAAATGTTTGCACAATTGGCCCAAGACCTTTGCGAAGCCACTGGTTTTGCGGCGGTTTCTTTGCAGCCAAACTCCGGTGCCCAAGGAGAGTACGCTGGCCTTATGGTCATCAAAGCTTACCATGAGTCACGCGGCGATTTCCAACGCAAAAAAATGATCATTCCGTCTTCAGCGCACGGCACCAACCCTGCGTCTGCCGTCATGGCAGGTTTTGAAGTAGTCGTAACGGGCTGTGACGCAAACGGCAACATCGACATCGAAGAATTGCGCAATGTTGCCATCGAGCTCAAAGATGTCTTGGCAGGTATCATGGTGACCTACCCATCTACTCATGGCGTCTACGAAGAAGGCATCATCGAAATCACGAGCATCATCCACGACAACGGAGGCCAAGTTTACATGGACGGCGCCAACATGAACGCACAAGTTGGCCTCACCAACCCTGGCAATATCGGAGCCGACGTCTGCCACCTCAACCTTCACAAAACATTCGCCATTCCACACGGCGGTGGTGGCCCTGGCATGGGCCCAATTGGTGTAGTTGCGCACTTAGCGCCGTTCTTACCAAGCAATCCACTCATCAAAACTGGAGGCGAGTCACCCATCCACGCCATTTCAGCAGCGCCTTACGGTTCTGCACTTATTTTGACCATTTCTTACGCCTACATCAAAATGTTAGGAGCTGAGGGCTTGCGCCGTTCTACCGAAATGGCTATTCTCAATGCCAACTATATCGCAGCGCGCCTCAAAGGTCACTACGATACCCTCTACACCGGCGCGAATGGCACGGTGGCCCACGAAATGATCCTCGACTGCCGTGATTTCAAGCGCACTGCAGATGTAGAAGTAGCCGATATGGCCAAGCGCCTCATCGATTTTGGTTTCCACGCGCCAACAGTTTCTTTCCCTGTTGCGGGTACCCTCATGATTGAGCCTACAGAATCAGAAGACAAAGAAGAACTCGACCGCTTCTGCGACGCCATGATCAAAATTCGCGAAGAAATCCGCGAAATTGAAAATGGCTATGCCGACAAAGCCAACAACTTACTTAAAAATGCGCCGCACACCGCAGACTGCATCATCAACAAGAACTGGACCTATCCATATACCCCACAAGAGGCGGCTTATCCGCTTGCTTACTTGCTCGAGGTCAAATATTGGGCGCCTGTTCGCCGCGTAGACAACGCCTTTGGCGACCGCAACCTCGTTTGCAGCTGCCCTAGCGTAGAGAGTTACGCGCATATTCAATAAGTCGATGAAACTAGATATACTTGCATTTGGTGCCCACCCAGACGACGTCGAACTCTCTGCGGCGGGTACGCTTTTGCATTACGCTGCCCAAGGCAAGACCATCGGAATTGTAGACCTCACCGAAGGCGAACTCGGAACGCGCGGCACAGTAGCAAGCAGGTATGAAGAAGCCGCAGCCGCAGCAACTATTTTAGGCGTACAGCACCGCACTAATTTGCGCTTGCCCGATGGTTTTTTTGAAAACAACCAAGACGCAAAGCTCCAAATCATTGCGCAAATTCGCTTGCACCAACCGCAAATCATCTTGGCCAATGCGCTCTCTGACCGCCATCCTGACCACGCCAGAGCGGGCCACATGGTGGCCGAGGCTTGCTTTTTAGCCGGTCTGCGCAAAATCCATACCTCCCATCAAGGAGTCGAGCAACAAGCCTACCGTCCAAAATTGGTATTGCATTACATTCAAGATTACTTGCAAACGCCATCTTTTGTTCAGGATGTTACGCCTTTTGTGGACCAAAAAATTGCCGCGGTCAAGGCCTATAAAACGCAGTTTTTCGATCCAAATTCGTCGGAACCCAACACGCCTATATCAGGTGAACTCTTCTTTGATTTCTTGAAGGGGCGCATGCTCGAAATGGGCCGCCCTG
The DNA here is from genome assembly GCA_044354735.1 of Crocinitomicaceae bacterium. Lineage (GTDB taxonomy): Bacteria > Bacteroidota > Bacteroidia > Flavobacteriales_D > Crocinitomicaceae > UBA952. The sequence continues at coordinate 1,371 of JBIKZM010000051.1, read as the reverse complement.
CCGGCTACAACTACGCCGAGGGCTTTGTGATCAACCGTTGGTTCGGTATCAAAGATATCTTTTCACTCGACTAAACAACAGGTAACCAATACCAACCCCAATGCTATTGGCCAAAAGGTCGTAGGCCGAAACTTCTCGGCCCGGCACAAATCCTTGTAAAAACTCTATCAAAAGGCCATAGCCAAAAAGGGCCAAAGCAAGACCTATTTTGAATTTAGGTTGGCGCTGCCGCCAAACAAGTAAAGCATTTAAACTCAGAATGGCATAGGCAATAAAATGCCCAACTTTGTCATTGACCCGAATGGAGGTGTTGTGACTGACACTTTTCAAGGATAGAAAAGTAATGCCAATCAAAATTGCAACTAAACTAACGCGGGCAAGCAGTTCTCGTCGCTTATTCATAGCCTAATTCTTTGCCTTTGCTTGTTGCCGGAATGCCGTTGGTCATCCAGGTTGGGGCAGGCGCAGCCATCAGGTAGTGGTCAAAAAACTGACGCATCCGGATGGAAAGGTCGTATTTATTGGCGAGTTTAGTGAGGTTGTGGTCGTCGTCGTTGTAGTTGAGCATCCAGCAAGGCTTGTTCAAGCGACGCAGGCCATTGTAGAGTTCTATGCCTTGATACCACGGCACAGCACCGTCTTTGTCATTGGCCATAATCAATAGTGGAGTTTGCACCTTTGGCAAATGAAACAAAGGTGAGTTTTCTACGTATAGGTCGGGCTTTTCCCAAATGGTGGCGCCAATCCGACTTTGGGTGCTTTCGTATTGAAACTGGCGGTTGAGGCCGCTGCCCCAGCGGATGCCACCGTATGCTGAAAACATATTGCTCACTGGCGCTCCGGCCATGGCTGCGGCAAAGCGGGTGGTCATCGTGATGAGCATAGCGCTTTGGTAGCCGCCCCAACTTTGGCCTTGCAAGCCCATGCGTTTGTCGTCGATTGGGTAGTTTTTGATGAGGTGGTCTACCGCGCTCATGATGCTGTTGTAGGCGCCCTGAGCAGGCTTGCCCGGTTGGTAGCGAATGTCGGGTACAAAAACAAGATAGCCGCCGCTGGCGTATTCTGTGGGGTTAATGATACTCGCCGAAGGCTTTGGCGCTTGGTAGTTGTGCAGGTTGTCTGAGTTGAGTTCGTAATAATAAAATAAGAGCGGGTATTTTTGGCTTGGGTCGTAGTTCTCGGGTTTGTAGAGCAGGCCCTCGAGCACTTGGCCGTCGTAGGCTTTCCATTTGACACTTTCTACAGTAGCCCAATTATAAAGATTTTGCTGCGGATTGGCTACGGAAATTTGCATGCCATTATTGAAGTCCGAACGGACGAACCAAAGGTCGGGGTAGGTGCGTACATCCATTTTTCGAAAGAGATATTGGC
>JBIKZM010000001.1:0-24304 GCA_044354735.1 Crocinitomicaceae bacterium | reverse complement strand
AAATATTTTGAAATACGTTATGAAGTAGATGACTTTACGATTGGGTATATTTTTGTTGTTGTTCGGGAATTTATTCCTGGTCAATTGCTATGCCCAACTTATTACCAATAATTCCCTCAATCCGCAGGGCTTGGTTCAAAATGTACTGCTCGGTAATGGTGTCACGGTTTCTAATGTAAGCTACAACGGAAGCCCTGTGGCCATTGCCCAATTTACGGCAGCCAACACCACCCTCGGCATCAACAACGGAATCGTTCTCACCACGGGCACTACTTTACCCAATGGCGATGGCCCACAAGGCCCCAATGATACACCGGGCGCTGGCGTAGACAACAACATGGGGGGCTTCACACTGCTTTCGCAACTCATTCAAGGCACCCAAACCTACAATGCCGCCATCTTAGAGTTTGATTTTATTCCGTATGCAGACACCGTTCGTTTCAAATATGTCTTTGGTTCGGATGAATACCCAGAATTTGCGCCACCAAATAACACCACCTACAACGACGTTTTTGGTTTCTTTATATCGGGGCCTGGCATCACTGGCTTTGAGAATATAGCCAAGCTTCCAAACGGCGCTGTCGTTTCAATCAATAATGTCAATGGCAATATCAACCCTTTTTATTTTGTCAACAACGGCGATGGCAATTCGCCACCCTATAACCAGAGTGCACAGTATATCCAATACGATGGCTTTACAAAAGTACTTGAGGCGATTTCTAAAGTACAGTGCGGACAAACCTATCACCTCATTCTTGCCATTGCAGATGTAGGCGATGGTCAGTGGGATTCCGGCATCTTTCTCGAGGGCAATAGCCTTTCTACACTTACGCCTATTGAAATTGACCACACCCTATCTCAGCAGGTTTTTGCAAATCCAGATTGGATGGCCGAGGGTTGCGTAAGTGCGAACGTTACACTTACGCGTCAGACCAATCTCACTCAAAGCCTCACGATTCCTGTTCAACTCAGCGGTACCGCCACCAACGGACAAGATTACAATGGCATCCCAACAAGTATTACTTTTACGCCTGGCCAAACAACCGTGAGTTTTACCATTCAGACCCTTACCGACGCTTTGCTAGAAGGTCTAGAAACGCTCACATTAACATTTCCGATTTCCGATCCTTGTGGCAATGTCACACCTTTAGTCCTTGATCTTTGGATCCAAGACAACCAGCCTATGCAAGTTGCCCTGAGTACTACTAATATCAGTTGCCCTGGCGATCCTATTGTCATTAACTCACAAATTAGCGGCGGCGTTCAGCCCTACACTTACCTTTGGAGTACAGGTGAAACAACCGGTAGCATTTCATTAACGCCTGCGAGTACCCAAGCAATTTGGCTCGAAGTAACAGACGCCTGCACGGGAGTTCCGGCCTATGATACAATTGTAGTCAGTGTTCCGGTTTTCAGTCCACTGACCGTTTTAACTAGCCCAGACATTACCGAAATCTGTCCGTATGTACCCGCTACAATTGGCGTACAGGCCAGCGGCGGTTCGGGCCAATACACCTATATTTGGACCACCAACAACGTGGTGAGTGGCACTACAGATTCGCTTATAGTGAATCCGGGCAGTACCAGCACTTACAATATTTCGGTTTTGGATAATTGTGGCTCTTCAGTTCAAGACTCTATCTCGTATACTATCTTAAGCCCACCACTTGTATTACAGATGAACGGTCCATTTGAAATTTGCCCTGGTGACACCGCAGACATATTGGTAACGGCCAGTGGAGGTTATGGCACTTACTACTATAACTGGTCTACAACAGCAACTACGCCACAAATCTCTGTTGCGCCACAAGCTTCTACCTCTTATTTTGTGCAGGTCAGCGATGAGTGTCAAACATTCAGCACAGCTGCAGTGGCTACGGTACAGGTGGTGAAGCCGCTTGCTAATTTTTATATCCTCACTCAAGCGCCGATGCAAGGCCTACCAGTACAGTTGCAGAACGGCTCCATGAACGCGTGGTCTTATACTTGGTCTTTTGGCGACGGGAATGGTTCTTTTTTAGTCAATCCGACACACCTGTATACACAGCAAGGGGCGTATGAAATTACCCTGATTGCCACCGACCAGAAGGGCTGTATCGACAGTGTTTCTAAATGGATCGATATTGCGCCTGAACGCTATATTTACTTACCCAATTCATTCACGCCAGACGGCGATGGGCTCAATGAATATTTTTATGGCCGCTTTATTGGGCTCATGAGTGCACGTTTCTACATCTTTAACCGTTGGGGAGAAGAAGTCTTCTTTTCTGATGAACTGAATTTTGTCTGGGATGCCAGCTATGAGGGAACACCGGTTCAAGATGGAACTTATACTTGGTATCTCATCTACGAAGTCGAAAAAGGCATCTTTGAAGATTTATACGGACACGTCAATATCATCCGTTAAGCAGCTTTAATCGACAATACAATCAGTAAATTTAGTCGTTTGAAATGATCTCAAATAACTCGTTGAGGTTAGGCGAGATGATGATTTCAATGCGGCGATTTTTTGATTTATCGGCCGGGTCTACCGGATGATACTCGCTGCGGCCAGCTGCCATCATTTGAGTTGGCTCCATGTTTGAGTTGGCCAACATCAATTCTACTACAGCCGTGGCGCGTAAAACAGAAAGCTCCCAATTGTTTTTTGGAGATACACTGCTATTGAGTTTGTCGGTATCGGTATGGCCCTCTACAACAATTTCTAGATCGCGTTCGGTTTCGAGCACGCGCGCAAGTTCTACTAACGCTGCAGTACCTTCATCTTCTACTTTTGTTGAACCTGAATTGAAGAGCAATTTAGCTTCTAAACTCACGTAAATCTTGCCATTTTTTTGAACCACAGTTAAACCTTGGTTCTCAAAATTACGCAGTGCATTGGCCACACGTGCTTTGAGCAATTGAATTTTTGCATCTTTTTTTCGGATGGCTTCCTCGAGTTCATTGACGCGTTTTTCGCGCTCTTCTAGTAAGGCTTGTTTGGCCTTGAGCTCTTGGTCTAATTTCAATAAGGCATCCTCTTTGCGCTGTAGTTCTTTGGTTTTTTGTTCGAGTTCTGTCTGAAGGGTAGCCGTTTCTTTGGCGCTGAGGTTTTTGAGCTTGTCAAAAGAACTTTCTAAGGTTTGGTATTGTGTCTCGAGTGTTTCTGTTTCGCGTTTCAAAAGGCGCATTTGATTGCCTAAATTATTGGTGTCGCCACGCAGGCGGCTCACTTCTTTAGCTGCTAAGTCGTATTTGGTTTGAAGGTCTTTGGAGAGTACTTCGTAATCGCTGCTGCTCTTTTTGTATTTGGCAAGTTCTTCACTACATGATTTTTCGCGTTCGAGCAGTTCGTTGTATTTTTTGGAAGGCACACAGGCCGTGAACAATAGAGAGGCGATGAAGGAAAGGAAAAAGAAATTTTTCATGATGCAGCTTTTTTTACAAAGTTGATTTATTATCAGCTATTGAAATTGGTTTTTTTCTGTTTTTATAAACACCAAATATTGTATAAAGTAACACATTAGGGCAATTTGATGCGCAGCGAGGGTGAATTCCTTACCTTTGCATCATGAGTATTGTCAGGAAAAATCAAAAGAAGTTGCAAGAAGCGGTTGGCCATCTACAAAAAAAAGACCAACTGTCTATTACAGCAGCTATTGCTATCTTAAAAGATTACGGTCATCCAAGCGTTCTTTCAGAAGTATTTAAGAGTTTGGAAGGTCTTGAGCGCGCCGAACAACAACTTGTTTTAGGCTTTTTAGCTGATATTCAAGACACAGATGCCGTTGAAGAATTCATCACATATCTTGAAGAGGAAAAGAACTCTGCGAATCGCAGCCTTGTTTTGTCTGCAATTTGGAATTCAAAGTTGCCTTTTGATGCGCATTTGCCATTTTTTGTCATGTTGGCCTCACAAGGCGATTTTCTAGAGGCAATCGATTGCCTGACCATCATAGAAAATATGTCGGGTCCTTTCGATGAATCTTTACTGCTCGAATCTCAACTTTTGCTCAAAGAATACGTAGAGGAACGCGCTCCACAAACCGATCAAAAGGCGCAAATCATGAGTGAAATTGCTTGGTTTGTGAAGGAACAAAACGATGGCATAGATGCCGATTTATTAATTGACAATGACTAATAACATGACGCAAGTATTGCTCCAATCAATGACCGGATTTGGCAAAGCCAACGGACATTTTCAGGATAAAAAAATATCTGTCGAGGTGCGCTCGCTCAATTCAAAAGGACTCGACCTCAATCTTAAATTACCATCGAGCTATCGCGATTTAGAGTCTCCTATACGCAAGCTGGTTACCGAAAACCTATTGCGCGGCAAAATGGATCTCGGTATTTATATTGAGAGCCAACAACACCAAGTGGCGGGCCTCATCAACGAACAAGTAGCTACTGCGTATTTTGAAAAACTAAAAGCGATCAATACAAGTTGGGGCACCAACACCGAAGATTACCTCGCCTTAGTTTTGCGCCTGCCAGACGTACTCACTAGTCAGTTTGAAGATCTCGCAGAACCTGAATCAGCATTTATCCTAGACTTAGTACAGCAAGCCTGCTCCCAACTCCAAAAGTTCCGCAAACAAGAAGGGCTTAGCTTGGCTACTGACTTATTAGACAACCTCGCGCATATCCAGACCGAACTAAAGACCATTGTGCCTTACGAGCAAGAGCGCGTGGCGCAAGTCAAGGAGCGCATTCAGAAAGGTTTGGCTTCAATAGACGAAAGCCGCATAGATGCCAATCGTTTGGAGCAGGAAATGATTTATTATGTGGAAAAGCTCGATATTTCAGAAGAGAAGCAGCGCTTGCAGCAGCACCTCAACTATTTTACGGAAACACTGAACCAAGAAGCTTCTGGCAAAAAACTGGGCTTTATTGCCCAAGAAATGGGCCGTGAAATCAATACCTTGGGTAGCAAGTGCAATCATTCTGAAATCCAAAGAAGGGTTGTCATCATGAAAGACCACCTCGAAAAAATCAAAGAACAGGTTCTCAACGCACTTTAAAATGCACTTTAACCGCAGTATAGTCATTTCAGCCCCATCAGGCGCAGGCAAATCTACTATTGTAGGCGCATTGCTGCGCAAATATCCGCAACTGGAATTCTCTATTTCTGCTTGTTCAAGAGCTCCCCGCGGACAAGAACAAGATGGTGTTGACTATTATTTTTTAAGCCCTGAAGCCTTCAAACAGCAAATCGAGCAAGGCGCATTTTTTGAATGGGAAGAGGTGTACGCGGGCATGTATTACGGCACACTCCAGGCAGAACTTGAACGCATTTGGTCTTCTGGAAAAGTTGTCGTTTTTGACGTAGATGTAATTGGGGCTTTGAATATCAAGGATAAACTACGGACAACTGCGGTTTCTATTTTTATTCAGCCACCAAGCATTCAAGTGCTCGAGCAAAGACTGCGCAAGCGCCAAACCGATACCGAAGATAAAATTCAACTGCGCTTGGCCAAAGCTTCAGAGGAGCTCAGCCATGCCAAAGACTTCGATTATGTGGTCGTCAATGACGAGCTCACAAAGGCAATTGATGAGGTGGAGTACATTATTCAACAATTGATCAACACATGAAAATAGGCCTTTTTTTTGGCACCTTCAATCCCATACATGTGGGGCATCTGATCATTGCCAATCATATGGCACAACACACAACCATCGATCAGGTCTGGTTGGTTGTGACGCCGCACAATCCGCACAAAGAAAAATCGACCTTGCTCGCAGATCACCTGCGCTTGGATATGGTTCGTGATGCAATTTTTGATACACCTCATCTCAAAGCGAGTGACATCGAATTTCATTTACCTAAGCCCAATTATACCATCTTCACACTCACCCATTTACAAGAAAAGTATCCTCAGGATGAATTTTGTTTGCTGCTTGGAGAAGACAACCTGCGCTCATTTCATAAGTGGTATAACTGGGAGCAAATTTTAGCGAAGCATCAAATTTTTGTTTATCCGCGCCTTATTGAAGAGGGCATTGAATACCAACAAAACCCTTTGCTTGCAGCGCACCCAAATATTGAATTTGTCAATGATGTCCCGATTTTAGGCATCAGTGCAAGTCATGTGCGCAAGCGTTTAGCGGAAGGTAAAGATTGCTCCTTTTTGCTCACAGAACCCGTTGCCAAATTTATTGCCGATAGAGGGCTGTATCAAAATTAAGGCACAAAAAAAAGGGGAGTTGCCCCCCCTAGTTCACTATGTGTTTTTTGGCTTAAAGCTTCACAAATTTTTGTTGTTGTGTACCAAAGGTGTCGGAAAGCTCAATAAGGTAGCTACCGCTAGCCAATTTACTTAAATCAAAAGTAACGGTGCTTGCATTGGTTTGGAGTACTTCAATTGTTTTCCCGGAAAGGTCGCGTAGCGTGACTACAGATGCTCCGCCAGCAAACAAACCAGAGACTTCAATAGTTGAAGCAGCAGGGTTTGGTTGTAAGCTCAGTGGATTGATTACTTGATCGATGACACCTCCAGAACCCACTACAATTTTGTAGCCGTCAAAAGAAACCGTTTGGGTAACGGGCGTTGGTGGCAAACCAGGGAAAAGCACGACCAATACCGTTGCATTGATGTCTACAGTAATTGGAAATACAGCTACTGAGTCTGTGGTGCCATAAAGATTTGCACAGCCGTTTGCTCCTCCAAGGTAGTTGCAGGTTGAAACATTACAAACAAAATCGAATCCTGGAGGTAGGCCTTGAACAGCATCAATGGTAAATTGTTGGATGACGGAACCTACAAACTGACCACTCGGATCGATTTCGGCGGTAACCGTTGAAGGCACTTTGAAGTTGATATCGGTAGAGTAGGCCACGTTTGGTAGTGCCGGGGGCAGGTTTTGTGTGGTGTCTGGCCAAATGCCGTAAGTAGAGTCTACGAAGTTCGTGCCTGGTGTGCAAGATTGGCCCCAAGAGAGGGCGTAAGTGCTTGCAAATAAAGCAGTAAGTAAGAGTTTTTTCATGGTATATGTTTTATGATTCTAGGCTAAAAGTACTATAATTTTTATATTAAATCAACCGTATATTTACTTATCCCCCTTCAATTTTTTGCAATCCGCTGCTTTGGCTACCTTTGCACCATGGTACTATACAATGTTACGGTCAGTATTGATCAAGCGGTGGAGCAAGAGTGGTTGGCCTACATGAGGGGTTCGCATATACAAGACGTACTGAACACAGGTTGCTTTTTAGAATGCCGCCTTTCTCGGGTAAACGGAGAAGAAGATGGCGGCTTTACCTATTCCGTGATGTATTTGGCCAAAGACCAACAAACCCTAGATCACTACCAATCAGAATTCGCCCCTGCGCTGCAGCAAGACCATTCATTGCATTTCCAAGGTAAGTTTGCTGCTTTTCGCACTACCCTTTCGCTCATTGAAGAATTCAAGTAATGATTGTAAAGCCCAAAAAACAACTCGGTCAGCACTTTCTAAAGGATGCCGGCACTTGTCAGAAGATTGCCAATCAAGTCATCTGGACAGACCAAACCCGAAAAGTTCTTGAAATTGGCCCTGGAATGGGTGCCTTGAGTAAATACCTTTGGGATCTCCCAGAAATAGATTTATGGCTGCTCGACGTCGATATTGAGTCTATAGATTATTTACGTGCTGCTTATCCAGCGCAGTCTGAGCGCATCCTCTTTGGCGACTTCTTGCGCTTGAATCCGGCAGAATTATTTGGCGAAGAATCTTTTATTGTGGTGGGTAATTTTCCTTACAACATTTCTTCACAAATATTATTTAAGTGCCTAGAGTACCGCAATCAGGTGCCGCAAATTATGGGTATGTTTCAAAAAGAAGTAGCGGTGAGAGTGGCTCAAAAGCCTGGCTCAAAAGAATACGGGATCACCAGCGTACTTTTGCAAACTTATTATGACATCCATTATTGTTTTACCGTAGACGAACACGTCTTTATTCCGCCACCAAAAGTGAAGAGTGGTGTCATTCGCTGCGTACGCAATGAGCGCAATTCACTTCCTTGCGATGAAAAGTTATATTTCCAAGTCGTCAAAGTGGCTTTTAACCAAAGACGTAAAACGCTGCGCAATTCTTTGCGGGTATTGTTAAAAGACGCCCCATTGCCAGCAAAATTTGAGCAGCAACGCCCAGAGCGCTTGAGTGTAGAAGACTTTATTGAATTGACTTGTTTTATCGAGCAGCTAGCGCTTAATAAGGACTAAAGCTATCTTGGTTTTGTGCGCCAAGTTCTTTACCCATCCTGAACATTTTCTTACTGATCAGCTGTCCATTTTCATTGAAGGCATAAAACGGTCCGTCTTTGAGTCCACGTTTGTAGTGGATTTCATAAACGAGTCTGCCATAGCGATCGTATTGCTTGAAAACACCATGTAATCTGCCATATTGGTATTGTGCTACAATAGTGGGCACCACACCTCCGGGATAATAGTTGGTCCAGGTGCCATGCTTGAGCCCGTGATAGTATTTGCCGGTTTCTTTGATTTGGTAATCTACTTGAGAATACGCTTCATACGAACCATGAAAGTCGCTTACCGTTTCTTTGAGCCCCATAATAGCTATGCCATCGGCTACGTTCTTTTGGGTGAAAACTTTGTAGTGTTGCTTCTCTTTGATCCGACCATTGTTGAAATAGCCCGTCCATTCACCAACTTTATGGCCAGCTTTGTAAGTACCCTTTAGTTTGAGCACGCCATCGGGCGCGAAAGATTCCCAAGCACCATCTAGCAGGCCTTCATGAAAAGTGGTTTTGTCTTTGAGACGCCCGCTTTCCCAGTAATTGAGCCATTCGCCTTCTTCTTTTCCATTGGTGTACCGACCACTCATTAAAAGCGTAGAATCTTCATACCAAGTTTGCCAAATACCAGTGCGTAAGTCCTTGAGGTAACTTCCCGTGCGATACAACGCACCATTTGGATAATAGTAAGTCCAATTACCGCTGCGCAAGTCAGCTTGAAAGTGCGCAACGTAAGAGAGCTGTCCGTTGGAGAAGTAATAATGCCAAATGCTATCTTGTTTGCCTTTGTCAAAGTAGCCTTCCATATCCAACTTGCCTTCTTCCGTAAACCACTTCCAATGTTGGGTTTTTAAGCCCATGCTGTAATATCCAAAATGAAGTGTGTCGGTGTCGTTAGCCATTACAAGATAAACGCCATTTAAGGAGTCGGAACGGTAAGCAACTCTTTTCTCTAGCATGCCATCAAAGCGGTAGAATTCCCAAACACCATCTTTCTTCCCTTTTTGAAAAAATCCTCCAACGGATAATACGCCATTGGCCGTGCGCTCTTCAAAAGGACCGGTTTTTAAGCCATCTTGAAAAGTATATAATTCTTTGACGGTGCCGTCTACAAAATAGTTGATGATTTGACCATTTCCATCTTTGATGGTTTGTTGATGCTTGCTGTCTTCTTTCCAAAAAGCTTGAAGGTAAACGGTGTCATTTTGCACCTTTTCAATTGATTTAGGGTGCCCGTCTGCGTAGAAATATTCCCAAATCCCGACGGGGCTCCCTAGTTCAAATTGTCCACGGACTTGAATTTTACCATCTGAGGTATATTCGCGATAAATAGAGTCAGGGACATTAAATTTGAAATAAGATTCTTGTTTCAATTGTTTATTGGGATAGTAAAAGCTGCGTTTGCCATGGAGCCGATTGCGGTAGTAATTGGCTTCTTCCTCCAAGATACCGTCATAAGCATAAAAGAGCCATTTGCCGTGCTTCTCGGTTGTTTGGGGTGTGGCGATACTCGTAAAATACGCGCCATAGCCCTGCATGTGTTTATTTTGCGCATCCCAAAAGATACGCACCTTGGGGCTGAGGTTTTCTTTAAGCACTTTTACGTCTTGTCCAAAAACAGTGCTCAACAGACAAATGAATAGGATAAATATTGTTGTGCGCATGATAGCCCTAGAAAATAACGCGAAAAATGAAAAATAGGCCAAACCCAATAAAGACGCTTCCAATCAATTTATTGAGCAAATTAAGTAGTTTATGCGTTACTAAATTGCGTATTTTTTTGGCGGTGATGATTTTGAGAACATCAAAAGAAATGAAGGTGGCAAGGATGATTCCTAAAAATATAAACAAGAAACTATTGCTGTCGTCGGGGCTTTCTCGTTTGGCTACCGAGGCTACACTTAACCAGTAAAAGATAACGAGTGGGTTGGCGAAGTTGAGCAAGAACCCTTTGGCAATCATAAGTCCAAAATTCTTTTTGGGGTCTTTGCTTTCTTTGAGATGGTATTTTTCAGTGACTTCTTCTAATTCTTGGTCGCCGTTGTGCATTTTTGATTTCTTGAGCAAATTGACAATCCCGAAAGCGATAAAAATGAGCCCGCCAAGCACATCAAAAAGTTCTTTGTTTTTACCGGTCAGTAAAGAATTGATTTGTTCGACAAACAGAACGGATAAGAGAATATATACGATATCGCTTAGCATGACGCCAAAATCAATGGCCAATGCGCTTCTGATGCCTTTGGTAATGCTGTTCTCGAGCAAAACAAAAAACACAGGCCCTGGGATCAAGGATAAGATAAGGCCGATAGAAAACGCGTGGAACACTGTATCCATTGAACAAAAATAGCTTTTAATGTACAAGAAATGCTTGAAGTGGACTAATGTTACGGACAGCGCGATGTTTATTTCAGGAAATGCACTAAATTTGTTGCTCAATTTAGAGAACATGAAAACTTTGCGCGCCAACCAAAAACTTGAACAAATCATTGCTAATATCGAAGAGAAGGGCCTAGAAGCTCCCAAATTGATAGACGAACTCAAAGAGCTCAGAGAAATGGCTTTGCTCGAACAAGATCCGTTGGTGGTAAAATCTTTGCGTCTTACTTATGAGTTTCTTCAAGAAAACAATTGTTTTGATGTTGAGGCGCAATACGAAGAAGATGAAGAAGGCAACGAATATCCTATTGAAATCGAGGACAAAGAAAACCTCCTTTATTTCATGAACCTTCTCAAAAACGCAGAACATAAAATCAACCGCGAAGAAATCAAAGATTACCGTTCAGCACTCAAATTAGAATTATACTAAGCAACCATTTTACACTGACGCTCGTCTTTAGCAAAAGAGCAAGTCATTGTTCATTTTGGTTTTAATTATCTTGCAGAAAAACCTGGAATTACCTTCCAGGTTTTTTTATGTACAAAACTGGCAATACTGCGCTTGTTGTTCATGAGAAAATTCAGTTTCAGCATCAAGAAGCGCTGAAACAAGCGTCCGGACTCCTTCCTCAAAAAGGGCAGGAACAAAGGTTAAATCTGGGTTTTTATCCATGCACAACCCGAAGTCGTCGTCGCGATTGATCAGCGATTCTATCCGAGCTTCTGCTGGCAAGTGCCCAAAATTTTCTTTAAAGAACATACTGTATAAACAGAGCTGCAGCGCGTGTTTTGGTTTGGTAAAGTTGGTATAGGAGTCCTCTTTGCTACTCATTTTGACATCGACTTCTTTTACCTTTCCTGATTTGTAGTCAATCACGCGGTAGTGGTTGTGGCCAATGCAGTCAATGCGGTCAATATAGCCGACAAAATGTACTGCGAGGGCTTCTTGATCGATTTCAACAGATTGAGACAGCTCAAATTTGGCTTCTAGTTGGATAATATATAGCGGCTCTTGAAGTGACTTGACAAATGCGAGTTCTTTGAGCAACATTTGTTTAGTGAGGTCAAGAGCCATTTCAAAGCTGAGTAAGTTTTTGCCACGCGCAAAGAGGGTTTCATTTTGGTCAAAGTAATTCAAGAAATATTTGCGCAAGACCGCCGGATAGGTGGTGAGCATTTGCGAAAGTGCTTTTTCTGTTAAGGGGCCCGGCGCAGGCTCAACCAGCACACTATGTTTGTCGCGTTGCGCATAAGGAGTATAGAGCTCTTCCAAGCAGTTGTGAATGAGCGACCCAAATGTGCTGGAGGCTAAGTCTTCTTCTACTTCGTCTTCTTCGCCGAACTCCACAACATAGCGATAGTAGAAATCGAGGGGGCAAGTGATGTATTTGCGCAGTGCTGAAGCAGATACATTCCCCGCTAAATAGGTCTTGATGCGCGCTTGTATGTCGGGTGTCTTTGGAATGAGCGTTTGTGTGCTGCTTTGTTCGGAGGCAGGAATTTGGTAGAAAAATTCTTCCCAAGTACTGTGTTGGTTTTGTTGCATCCACTCCATTTTGAGTTGCAAGAGGTAACGGCTGCGCTCATGACTCCCCAACACCTCACTTGTTGAGGTATAAGTGAAAACCAACTCGCGCGCATGGTGGAGTAATCTGTAAAAATGTTGGGCAAATAGACCTTGTTTATCACGGTTGTTGGGCATGCCAAACGCTGCGCGCAGGTCCATAGGGATAATACTCTGGATCGGGTTGGTAGGGGGCAACTTGCCTTCGTTCATACCGAGCACATAAATGCGTTCGAAGTCTAGTAAGCGCGTTTCGAGTAAACCCGTAAGCTGCAAGCCCGCAGTTGGGCTACCAAGATAGGCGAGGTTGCTGCGCGTCCAGTGCTGGTAAAATAATTTTTTGAAGCTGCTCAGCGCCATTTTTGGAAAATCGGCATCGACAAATATTTCAAATTGTCGACATGCAAGTTCAAATGAGAGCAACGCGGTGCGTTCAAAATCGTTGGCTGCTGGAATGTATTCCAACAAGATGCTATTGAGTTTGCGCAATTGTTGGATGGCTTTCTGCCAATCTGAATCCCAGGAAGTAGCTAGAATACGGATGAGTTCAAGTAGTTGTGGGTCTAGCTGGAGCTGATCTACGTTCTGAAAAACGCGGTTATTTTTGATTGTTTTGTATTCTGCTGCTGCCAGAAGCTTTTGTTGGTTTTGGTCAAATGCTAGGGTGGTAAAAGCATGGTGACAAAACCGCTGAAAATCTTTGTAATAGAGGGCTTTTGTCTTGAATTTGAGTTGGTTTTCTTGAAGCTGAAAGCAGAGGTCTACCCAAGTTCTAACTGGGGTTTGATCGAGCGGTAACCCAAGTGTAATGTTTGCTTGCCCCACTATTTTTGGGATATTTCGAATAGCGGCGTGAACCAAATCTTCGTCTGCCAGCAATACCAAGACTTCACTCCAATCAGCAACTGGGTTTTCTAGTAATTCGGTGGCCAACACCTTCACTTGTCCGATATGTTGGGCGCATTCAATAACTTTTACTTTATAACTAGCGGTTTGCAGTGCGTTGCGCAAGTTTTCGGGTTGCTTTTGGCCAAAAAACTGCAAATTCTTGCGCTGAAAGTGGCCGGCTTCGTGAAATTTGTTGTTGAGGTAGAATTGGTCTGAATCGATGATGAATTCAGCTTGTTTTTTATCGATGAGGTATTTGATGATGCGCTGCTCTGCTGCAGATAAAGCATTGAATCCGACAAAAAGATAGTGCATATTTTCTTCAAAATACTGCACTGGATTTTCGGCGAGTTGTCGGTAGGCCTGCGCCTTGCTGCAGCCGTTGAGTTCTTTAAACCTGAGCTGTAGGGCTTCGTGAAGCTGCGGAATGAGTTCCCAAAACTCCATGAATTTTTTTTGCGAAGCAGAGTAAGATTCTTCATCGATTTGCCAGCTTTCAAGCGCTTTAATGGAAGCTAAGTTTTTGTAAAGTTGTTGGTGATCCACTAAATAACGATCGACATCATCGAAGTCGGAGAGCAGAATGGGCCCCCAAGTGAGGTAATCTTCAAAAGAAAGCGCTGCTTCTTTGAGCGTAGTTTGATAAATCTTATAGAGTTCGAGTAGCGCTTTGGTGGGGTGCAGGATGTCTTGCCCACATAAGGTTGCTACCCACTGGTCTATAGTGAGAATGTGTGGTGAAATTAACGGCCCGTTGTTGGCCGTAAAAAGCGCATTGAGTAAATAGCGTTTGGCGCGTTCTGAGGGCAATAGAACGGTTAAGTTTTTGGGGTCGTGTCCTTTTTGGAGGATGTCTTTGGCTAGTTGATCCAGAAATTTCATGCGCCTATCTGATTGACTTATTCGAACCAAACCTTTTCAAAAAAGGAAAAAGGCCTATTGGAATGCATGAATTTGTGTCCGCCGTATGATTTGATGATGGCAAAGTAGTTGGCGCCAAATTGAATTTGAACATAATTGAGGCCTTCTGGGTAGGTGTCAGATAAGCCTTGAAAGACAACTGAGCCGTCTTGTAATGTTTTTTTGGTCATGGTCGCTCCGGCGGGCGGGTTGATATATATGCTGGCGATTTCTTCTGCCGAAATAGTGGTGTCTCGGAGTTGAATATTGATTTCAAAGGTATTGCCTTGGCCGAGCTCGCGGTAAATGAGTTTTAGGGAGCCGTCGGGCAGGCTGAGCGCAAGCGGTTTGCCCGGAAACTTGGAGATTAAACCAGATTTTTGATCTCTGTATATGGATTCAGTTTGTTTTTTGATCAAGCGCTTACTTTGTGGCGCTTCTGAGCTGATCGTCCAGCGAACCGGGCGCACTTTGTAGCCGCGTGCGCGCAGCAGTTGCAAGAGCCCTTCTTCGCCACCTAAATGACCTGCACCCACTGCGCAAAAGAAAGATTGCGGTGCTTTAAGCAACTCTAAAAGTTTATCGAGCATAAGTAGGTTGCGCTTTACAATCACTTCATTGTAGAGGTTTTCTTGAACAGAAAGGTAGGATTTCATGAAGCGCTGCAATGCATCGAGGTCTCCGCGCAAATAAAGTTCGAGCAACTTTTCTTGTGTGAAAGCATTGATTTGGTTGTCGAGGATGCGGCGCTCGCTGAGCTTAAATTCATTGGATAAGGCGTATTGTTCTTCAACTTTTTCGAGCGCAATGGTTTCTTTGCCTAATTGAAGCCCGAGAACTTGAAAATAGGCATCTAAAAACTGCGGCATGCCATCTTCAGTTCCGTAGAGGGTTTGGGAGGTCATGATGAGACTTGTGTAAGACTTGCCTTTGTCATCAAAGCGTGTTTCGGGCAAGTTTTTACGGGTGTCCATTGTTGAGAAAAGACTGTATATGTCGGTCTCGAGTACAATTTTTTGCGCTTGGTCAAATGCAAAATAGACGCTATCGGAAAGTTCAAAAAGTTCGCGATTGTTGGCATGAAGGGTGCCAAATAGGTAAGATTTTACACCTGATTTTGGGTTGCTCACCTCCCATAAGAGCTCTTTATCGAGCGCTACGAGTTGTGTCAGTCCAAAATTGGAGCTCAGTAAAGCCAGTAAAAAGAGTGCCATACGCATGTATTCAAAGTTAATCAAATAAAAACACGTTGAATGTGTTTTTCTGTGTAGGCATAAGCTAAATAAGCCAATGAAGGCAGCTCGTTGGTCAAAAGAATAGGTGATTTTCTGCCCAAAGCAATTTTGCCATGGGTTTGCCCGAGCTCTAGTGCAGCAGCAGCATTGATAGTGAGGGCGTTGATAGCTGCCTCTGGCGTCATTTTCATCTTGATGCAAGCCAAAGAGAGTACGTGCATGAGGTCATAACTCGGGGAAGAACCCGGATTGAAATCACTGGCAAGGGCTACTATAGCATTTGCAGCCATGAGCTCTTTGGCGGCTCCAAATGGAATGGATAAGAAATGCGAACAGCCCGGCAAGAGTGTTGCAACGCAATTGCTCTTGGCCAGAGCGTCGAGGTCTTGTTGGTCGAGCTCTTCGAGGTGATCTACTGAGATGGCGCCTTTGGCAATTGCTGCGGGCACACCACCTAACACCGAAAACTGATTGACATGAACCTTAGGCTTGAGCCCGTATTTGGCGCCGGCATCTAAAATTTGCTCCATTTCTGCAGTGCTGAAATAATTGCGTTCGCAAAAAACATCGATGTAGTCTGCGAGTTGTTCGGCTGCAATCGCCGGCAACATTTCGTTGATGAGTAGTGCGATGTAGTCTTCGCGCTTGGTTTTGTAATCTTGAGGGATGGCATGCGCACCTAGAAAAGTAGCTTTAATGGAAATTGGCGCAGTTTCTTTGAGCTTTTTGATGACGCGCAACATTTTGAGTTCGCCCTCAACACTTAAGCCATAGCCCGATTTGATTTCGACAGCGCCTGTTCCGGCAGCCTGCATTTTTTGAAGGCGTTCGAAGGCAGCGGCGTAGAGCGCAGCTTCTGACAGTTCGTTGAGTTTTTTGGCCGAATTGAGGATGCCGCCGCCTTTGGCAGCAATCTCCTCATAAGTCAGGCCGTTGATCCGGTCTACAAATTCTTCTTCACGGCTTGCGGCAAATACGGTATGCGTGTGTGAATCGATGAATGCGGGCAATACAAAGCAATTTGTAGCGTCAATGACTTCGACATCTCGCCAGTCTGTAATTCCTGGCCATTCGTTCATCGGGCCATAGGCAATTACTTCGTTGTCTTCGAGTGCTAAGAAAGCATTTTCGATGAGTGGTAATTGGTTCATTTGAGCGCCGCGAAGCACCATTGGCAGGTCTTCACCTGCTTGAACTAGCCCTTTGATATTCTTGATAAATTGTTTGCGCATACGTATTTTCACTGTAAAGATAAGGGCAATTTAGGCTTAATTTCGTTCCGATGACACAAAGAAATTCTGACATGAAGCACGATGTGCTCGGCAAGTGGGGTGAAGCCTACGCCTTACAGCACTTGCTTGGGCTCGGTTATGCCCTCAGCGCCCGCAATTATAAATTCAACCGGATGGAAATCGATTTGATCATGGCCGATGGCCAAATGTTGGTGGTGGTGGAGGTCAAAACGCGCCACAGTGCCGAGCTAGGCGAACCTTGGCGTGCAGTGAATTTGGCCAAGCAAAAGCAGCTCATTAGAGTCGCTAATTACTATACCAAATCAATTGAATGGCCGCATGAGGTGCGTTTTGATGTCGTGTCTATAGTGCACAACAGCAACCATACCGATCTAGAACACATCAAAGATGCGTTCAGCCCAAGGCCTTGATATTAGATATGTAAAGCGCGGTCTGCGGTAGCGGCAAGCGCGGCTTCTTTGATGGCTTCAGAGTAAGTGGGGTGCCCGTGGCAAATGCGTGCAATATCTTCGGCAGAGGCACGGTATTCCATAGCTGTAACTGCTTCCATGATGAGGTCGGCAGCGCGAGGAGCAATCATGTGTACCCCTAAAATTTCGTCTGTAGCAGCGTCTGCCAAAATCTTGACAAAACCGCTGGTGTCCATGCTGGCGCGTGCTCTGCCCAATGCTTTGATCGGGAAAGAACCTGCCTTGTAGGCGCGTCCGGCAGCTTTGAGTTCTTCTTCGGTTTGCCCTACTGCGGCAATCTCTGGCCAAGTATACACAACACCTGGAATAAGGTTGTAATTGATATGTGGTTTTTGCCCAGCAATTTGCTCTGCAACAAAAACGCCTTCTTCTTCGGCTTTATGGGCAAGCATAGCGCCGCGAACGACATCGCCAATGGCATAAATATGACCAACGGCTGTTTGTAGGTGTTCATTGACTTCTACCTGACCGCGTTGGTTCACGTGTATACCGGCTTTCTCCAAACCTAGGCCTTCTGTATAAGCTTTGCGACCTACGGCTACTAGACAATAATCAGCTTCAAGCGTAATTTGTTCTCCTTTTTTGTTTTCAGCAGTAAGTACAACTTGTTTGCCGTTGTTGACAACGCCAATAACTTTGTGCTCCATATGGAACTTAAAGCCTTCTTTTTTGAGAATTTTTGAGAATTCTTTGCCGATGCCTGCATCCATGGTGGGTAAAATACTCGGTGCAAATTCGATCACTTCTACCACAGCACCCAAGCGGGCATATACCGACCCTAATTCAAGGCCAATAACACCGCCTCCAATGACGAGCATTTTTTTTGGGATTTCTTGGAGTTTAAGTGCTTCTGTTGAAGTAATGATGCGTTTTTTATCTGGTTCCATTCCTGGAAAGTAATTGGGCTTGCTTCCGGTGGCAATGATGATGTTCTTGCCGCTTATTTGGGTCGTTTGTTCGCCTTTGACTTCGATTGTATGCGCATCTATAAAGCTACCAACGCCTTGATAAACGGTGATTTTATTTTTGTCCATGAGGTATTTGACCCCAGCACAAGTTTGAGCAACAACTTCATTTTTGCGGGCAATCATTTGAGCTAGGTTGGCTTTAAGACCTGTTACTTCAATGCCGTGTGCCGAAAAATTGTGTTGTGCATTGTAAAAATGTTCGGAAGAATCGAGTAGGGCTTTGGAGGGAATACAACCTACATTGAGGCAAGTTCCGCCCAAAGTGCTGTATTTTTCTATCAAAGCTGTTTTCATGCCAAGTTGTGCACAACGCAAAGCAGATACGTATCCGCCGGGACCTGAACCAATTACTACCACATCAAAAGTTTCCATCCGTCTAATTTTTTTACAAATTTACAGTTTGTACACGAACAACCAAAGCCTTAATTTTGCGTTGTAACACTGTGCACAAGTTAAAAACACTCTTCTTAAGTTTTTCGCTGCTCCTCTCGGGGTGGTCTGTGGCTTCGCATATTATCGGCGGCGATATTTACTACAATTACCTTGGGGGCAATCAATACCGTTTTTTTATCACACTTTATCGCGATTGTGCATCTACCGGCGCTCAATACGATAACCCACTGTACCTTTCTATTTTTACGCAAGGCAATATCCATTACCAAACTGTTCAGGTGCCTTTTCCGGGCTCGGTCGTGTTGCCCATCAACTTCAATAATCCCTGCGCTACGCAGCCTACAGGTATTTGTGTAGAGCGCGCTATTTATCAAGTAGTCTTGACCCTTCCGCCCATCCCCGGCGGCTATACCGTGTCTTATCAGCGCTGCTGTAGAGGGCCAAATATCACCAATTTGCAATTCCCCGATGACACCGGCCTGACCCTTGTTGCGCAAGTTCCGGGCTCAAATACCGGTGCAAGTATCAACAGTAGCCCTCGCTTCACGAATTACCCACCTGTTTTACTCTGCAATAACGATCAACTTCTTTTCGACCACTTGGCCACTGACCCCGACGGCGATCAGCTCGTTTATTCCTTGGTGACGCCCAATGCAGGCGCGAACTCAGGCAATCCGCAGCCACTACAGATGCCACCACCACCTTATTTCCCGGTTACTTGGCAGTCAAACTTTAATGCTGCTGTGCCTCTTGGCCCTGGCTCATCTACAATCATTCATCCGAGTACGGGGCTTTTAACAGTGAGTCCAAACCTGATTGGTTTGTTTGTTGTTGGTGTGCGGGTGCAAGAATTCCGCAATGGTCAACTTATTGGCGAAACCATACGTGACTTCTTGTTCCGTGTATTTGATTGCAATATCCAATTGGCTGCTATTTTACCAACCCAAGCACAATTGCCCAACTTTAGTGGCTACTGCGATGGCTTAACCGTGCAGTTTGACAATATGTCTTATGGTGGCACTAATTATAGCTGGAATTTTGGTGTGGCGGGCACTAACGCAGATGTAAGCTCCTTATTTGAGCCCACCTATACTTATCCGAGTTCGGGTACCTACACCGCCCAACTGATTGTCAATCCAGGTCAAAACTGTACCGATACCGCCTACATTGAAATCATTGTCAATGAAGCCCTCGACCTCGAATGGCAAACCCAAGATTCCTTGTGCTTATCGGGCAACTCTCATGATTTTCTAGCACAAGTTTCGGATCCTTCAGCAACTCTCTCCTGGACTTTCCCTCCAAGTGCATCGGTAGCACAAGTAAACGGCACTCTTGTCCCTGACGTCGTGTTTTCCTCACCTGGGTTTCATCCTGTGCTGCTAGAAGCCACCACAACTTATTGCCAGCAAAGCTTTTTGGATTCTATTTTTATTTTTGGAGAGGCAACTGCCGCTATAGTAGTGCCGCCTCAAGTAGAATGTTTGGGTTACACCATTTCATTTGGCAACAGCTCACAAAATGCCATGTCATACAATTGGGATTTTGGCAACGGGCAGGTCAGTACCCAAATGCTGCCCACCACCACCTTTCCTGGCCCTGGCGTATATCCCGTGACACTCATCGCTGGGTCATCTCCAAGTTGCTTGGACACCACAACTGTAAATGTAACCATTGAGCAACCAATTGTCTTGAACTTGACACACTCTGATTCACTTTGCATTGACAATTTATTTGCCTTCGACGCACAAGTAAGTGGCCCAGCGGGCACCACCTATCTCTGGGACTTTGGCCCTAATGCAACGCCTGCAACGAGCACTCAGCTGACGGGCAATTCAGTTTTATTTGATCAAAGCGGAAATCAACAAGTCTTATTGATGGGTCAAAATGCGCTGTGCGCCGATACCGCTGTTGCACTCGTTCGGGTATTTGGACATCCGAGCATCAATTTTATGTTTTTGAATGCCTTGCAATGTGCGCCCTCTCAAGCACAATTCATAAACCTCAGTCAGAGTGACGTGCCTACCACTTATTTATGGGACCTAGGCGATGGCACACAAGTGCAAGGCACCAACGTACTGCACACCTACAGCCAACCTGGAAATTATACCGTTACGCTTACACTCATTGAGCAATTCGGCTGTCTAGATACCTTATTTATGGCACAGCAAGACCTCGTAACGGTGCACCCTTCGCCGCAAGCAGGCTTCACCATTAGCCCAGACCGCGTAGATGTTTGTGAGAATGAAGCGGTGTTTACAGATCTGTCTGTAGATGCAACCACTTACCAATATTTTGTCGAGGACCGTGGCGTGCAGTACACCACGCCTAATTTTGTCCACGCGTATCAATCGGGAGGCACAGACTACCCAATGCAGGTTGTGGCCAATAATTTTGGGTGTACCGACACCGCCGTTGCGCGTATTGAAGTGGAACCATTTAGTATTTATGCACCCAATACCTTTATTCCGGACGCAAACGGCCGCAATGACATCTTTAAGGTTGTGACAGACTTCGGAGTTTCGGATTGGTCTTTAGAGATTTTCAACCGTTGGGGCGAGCGTGTTTTTCTGACTCAGAATGCTGAAGAAGGTTGGGACGGCACCTATAAAGGCCTGCCGTGTCAGGAGGGTATGTATAATTATGTTTTGAAATTTAGGCCGTGTCATGAGCCGTATATCCGCAGACAGCACGAGGGAGTGGTGCAATTGTTGCGCTAAGGCTACTCTGAACGTCTCAAGACAAAGTTTTGCCCTAAGTAAACTTTTCTGACTTGTTCGTCCGCTGCCAATTCTTCGGCGCTACCAGACTTTAAGATTTCCCCTTCAAACAATAGGTAGGCGCGGTCGGTAATGGAGAGGGTCTCTTGTACGTTGTGGTCCGTGATCAAGATCCCGATATTGCGTTTTTTAAGCTCTGAAACAATAGCTTGTATATCCTCTACGGCAATAGGGTCAACACCAGCAAAGGGCTCGTCCAGCAAAATAAATTTAGGGTCAGTAGCGAGTGCACGCGCAATTTCGGTGCGTCTTTTTTCACCACCAGAAAGTCGGTCTCCGAGGTTTTTGCGCACATGAGTGAGGCTGAATTCAGAGAGGAGGCGTTCGAGCTTTGCTTCGCGATCGGCTTTATTGAGTGGCCCCATTTCTAGGATGGCCATGATGTTGTCTTCTACACTGAGTTTGCGAAATACCGAAATTTCTTGTGGTAAATACCCGAGACCCAATTGCGCGCGCTTGTACATGGGTAATTTGGTAATTTCTGTATCGTCGAGAAATACTTTTCCGGAATCGGGCTTCACCAAGCCTACCATCATGTAGAAGGAGGTGGTTTTGCCCGCGCCGTTTGGCCCGAGTAGGCCTACAATTTCGCCTTGATTGACCTCAACGCTCACGCCGTTGACCACCGCACGACCACGGTAAGCTTTACAGATATCAAGCGTTCGAAGTTTCACGAATCGAATTTACTAAAAATTTAGGGAGTAGCGGGCTTTGATGCCAAACGGACTCGTGCCCGGTATTTGATGTGTAGCGCGGTAAATGAAATCTATGCGGATCACTTTGAGGATGTTTTCAATCCCAACGCCAATTTCTACATAAGGAATTCCGTTAAATGGCCTCACGAAAGATGGAATCAGCAGCGCTTGATTTTGCTGAGCAGATAAGCTTCCGAGCATAATGCGCTCCGTGGTAATGAGTCTAATTTTACTGGCCTTGATGAGTGGAATGCGGTCAAAAAACAAGCCTTCCCAACGGTTTTCTGCAAAACCAATCACATAGCGGTCACTGATAAACTCTAGGAAATTAACCATGTTGGCCGTGCTCGTGAGCAACCACAATGATTGATTGCCTTCATGCACTTTGAGTAGTGGATACGCGGCAAGGCCATTGATGTATCCTAGCGTAAAACCATAGCGCATTCGTCCGAGGACACCAAGCTGAGTATTGTGCTCGTATTGGAATTCTAATTTTTGGTAGTTGTAGTCACTGCCCAATACACCTTTGAACCCAAAAATTCCTTGAAAAGATAAAATCGGGTAGGGGGAGCGCAAAGCGGTGCGGTCAAAAGATCCTGACAGGAATTCTTCATCTTTGGTCCAGCGGATGCGCGTGGTGAACTCTGT
Organism: Crocinitomicaceae bacterium; assembly: GCA_044354735.1. Classification (GTDB taxonomy): domain Bacteria; phylum Bacteroidota; class Bacteroidia; order Flavobacteriales_D; family Crocinitomicaceae; genus UBA952. The sequence continues at coordinate 1,922 of JBIKZM010000001.1, read as the reverse complement.
TGCTGTAATTTGACTGATATTGATGCTGTCTATTCCATTCCATTGTTGGTAGGTAGCCAAGCCAAGTGGTGTGTAGTTTTTCCATTCGAGTGCGCCAAACAAGATGAGGTCTTTACGGATGTCTTTTTCTAGGCTAAGCCCTGCTTTTTGCACAAATGTAAGTTTGTCAAACGGCGCCGTACTTAAAAAAGTTGCAAACGAGGTACCCATAGAAGCTGCGGTGGGCGACTGCCCAATTTGCTCGATGTCGTAGTTGTAATAGGCATTGAGCATGCCGCGTTTTTGAGGTGTGATGTTGTAACGCAGTCGAATGTTATACTTGAAGCGCTGATCTCCAAAACCATAGGCCAGGCGTCCGCCAATTTCAAAGCGTTTAGAGAAATCATTAGATGTGCGCAGCGCTAAAGCCACTCGAAAGTTTTCTACCGGATTGACACTCATCAAGGAGGCCGCAGAACCAATTTCAATTTTTTGCACAGGCCAGTATCCGGTGGTTGCAAAGTAGGTAAGTTTGCGCATGGTTTGGTAAAAGGGCTGCGCCTCTAGAGAGTCTACCATTTGCTCAATGTGTTCTTCCTTATCACTCAAAGAAACGGGTCTAAGCTGCTCCCATTCGGCAGCGCTGCGCGCTTTGGCGTTGCTCAGGACAGCAACAGTATTGCTAGACCGATAAAATTCTTCTGGCTGGGCATTATTGATGAGGTACTGACTCCGTTGGCTATATTTGCGTCCGATGAGGCCCAGAAATTTTGATTTTTCGGTTATTTTGAAGGAGAGCACCATTTTTTCGCTGGTGAGCATCCAAACTTCTTTTTGAACTTGCTCAAATGCTTGTTCGATATAGAATTCCTGAATGTAGTTGAGGTTGGCACCAGGTGCAATATGCGCTTGAAACTTTTTGACTGCATAGGTGGTGTCATGGATCCACATATGCCCTTCAAAGACCAAGTCGCCACTGCGTTTGGGCACAAAGCGCAGTTTGTAGCACCAATCGGCGCCAATAAAAGTAGAATCGTCAAGGTAAAATTGATAATAAGTGCGGGCATACGGAGCCAGCGGGCTAATGAACGATTTGTTGAATAGATCGTAGATATTGTCATATATATTGAGCTCTAGGTACATGTCGCCGAGAAACTGCGTCATTTGCATGTTATCCACGCCGGTAATGCGTGTCGCTTCCACAACCTCTTTTTTAAGCTTCGGATCTTTGCGATAGAAATAGTCTGAAACACTCTCAGATAATACCACTGGCAGCAATGATTTATCGGCGGAGTCTGTTTGGAGATAACTTTTGACGACAGCAAGTCTATCGACAAGCGGGTTGTTAATGAGGCCAGAGTCTAGGTTGTTGGCATCGAGTTGAATTTTGTTGTAGAGATGGTATTGGTAGGCGGCGAGTTTCTCTTTGTTGTTGATGTCCTTGTACGTGATGATACGCCTGTGGAGTTGTGCGCCACGTGTTTCTGTCGGGGCTATTAAAACAACTTCTGCCACTTCCTTATCTTGTGTAGAAAGTTTCACAACCAGCTCTTGCGTTTGGTCTTTTTTGATTTTAATGCGTTCTGTTTGATAACCCATGAGCCGAAAAACAAGGGTATCTGTTGGGTAGTAGGTACTGAGGTAGAAGTTGCCTAAGGTATCGGATTTCGTTCCGATTTTGCTGTCTAAAAATTGAATTTGGACATAGCTGATGGGCTCTCCTTTTTTGTCGGTAACCCTTCCCGTGACAACAGTTTGCTGGCCCCATAGTGCCAAAATGCAAATATTGAACAATAAGAAACTAAGTAAGCGCATTAGTTTTTTTCTTGCTTCACGACCCGTTTGGCGACTAATATACTTACCTCAAAAAGCAGGTAAATAGGAATGGTGACAATGACCTGAGAGATGACGTCCGGTGGGGTAATCACGGCGGCTAAAATCAG
>JBIKZM010000277.1:0-2588 GCA_044354735.1 Crocinitomicaceae bacterium | reverse complement strand
CAGAAATCTGGCGTGTGGAAGAACTAAAAGTGAGCAAGGTATTTGTTTATGAGCAAGCCGTTGTTTCTTTCAAACTAGACCCGTTCTTGGAAACGGCCGACACCGACCTCGATAACAATACCTGGCCGCGCGTGTTGCAACCAACCCGTTACCAGTTGTACAAGCAAGAACAAATGCGCGAAAACCCGATGCAGCGCCAGCAGCGCCTAGAGCAAATGCAAGGCGGTAACTAAGCGCGGCTATATTTTCTGGAAAGACACCAACTCTTGTCGGGAAGCTGATTTGAGAAAATAATGATAGCGCCCCGCATTTAAATATTGGATTTCGAAAGTCAAGAGGTGCTGCCCAGCGTTGAGTTGGCCTTCAAAAGACTTTTGCAGCACTTTTCCACTTTGATCAATTAAAAAGATCTCAACGTATTCATTGCTTGAAATGAATTTCAACTGATGCTGACCCAAACTTGGATTGGGGAATACCAACGGTTTTTGAAGCTGAGCAGCGGCATTTTCATTCATGCTATTGGTACAGCCCTGCAAGAGGTCGTAATACGTAATATTCTGCTCAAACAACCCTTGAATCACCTGCTGATCCACCTCAAACCAATCTTTGAGGATACTCGCATAAATATCCCGAAAATCGATGGCCATCGGGACACCCGCCTGGTTATTGACTTGATTTGGAATTTGTGGGTTGGCCCCAACAATTCCGGAACTTACACAAGCTCCAAAGAGTAAAAGTGGTGCCGCATCGCCGTGGTCAGTACCCATACTGCCGTTGCTGGCAATTTGGCGGCCAAATTCAGAAAAGGTTATGCCGGCAACGCGTTGTTCGAGACCCAAAAGCTGTAAATCCTGTTGAAATGCCCTCACAGCATCTGAAATGCGCTTGAGCAAGTTGGCATGCACCCCTTCCTTGACATCGTTTGAATCGACTTGCGCATCATGCGTATCAAAACCACCGACATTGATGATATACACTTTGGTTTGAAGGCCTCCAGAGATCATTTGGGCAATGTACTTGAGCTGAACGGCTATCGGATTCAGGGGGTCGTAAAGATTGGAAAGCGAATTGCCAGCACTTGCTGCACTGCTGATTTGCTGGCCATATTCGTTGGTCTGGTTGATCAGCGTAGAGATGTACTCAATTTGCCCCCCGTAATAAGTGCCATCGTTTGTGACGGAGGTAAGCAAGAGGTTTGAATTATTGAAAGGGTCAGTTACCGCATGACTAAAATTACCCATGAGGCCTTGACAGGTAGTCGAAACTTCTGAGCCCATAGAAATGGCAAAAGGATCTGGAAAGTCGACATTTGGGTAGGCATCTGGAAAATTTGGGTAGGCGCTGTCAAAATAGCGACCCAACCAACCGCTGGTTTGATTGATGTCCAGGGCGCCCGTTGACCAAATATCCATGGACCTGAAATGCGAACGGTTGGGTTCAGGATAACCCACATTTTGGATGACGCTCAATTTACCTTCGTTAAATAAAGTTTGCATACCCGTCATTTTTGGGTGCAAGCCCACCTCTAGGGTCAGTGGTAAAATTTCAGTTTCCGGAACCAAAATATTAGAGCGCTGCACCAACATTTCGGCATATTGGTCGCGAGGGAACACCATATTCAAACCATCGTTTCCGCCATTCATACGGATCAGAATGAGCACTTTATCTTCGGCGCTTTTCGGCACCTCAAATAACTGTTTAGCAATCGCTTGCATCGAAAATCCATTTTGCACAAATGGCAAAGAAAGACTCGCGAGCGCGCCGTTTTTGAGGAAGGATCTTCTTTTCATTAGCAGACGTGGAATTGAGGCATTTTGAACATGACATTGAGCACCGCTTGCATGCGCAGCTCAACAGGCGTGTAAAAAGTAGGATTTGTAGGATTTGTGAGGTATTCATCGTACTGGAGGGTCCATTCAAAATCTGGAAGGCCACCAGTTAAAATTGCTTTGATCGCCAGTTTATCCGCGGTAGGAATCTCCTTTGGAAACAAAACCAAGCACAAATCTTCTATCACTTGTGGCGCTGAACCGGGAGATGAAAGCCCATTTAGCAAATCCAGTACCTTGATTTTAAAGTTATTCCCATTGACATTAAAATTGTTGGAAGTCAATAGATTGGCAACATCAAAGCGCTTCTTGATATACGTAGAATTGATCCATAAACGATAGAATGCGGGCGCTTGATAGTAGGAGGTCCAGCCGGCAACGCTTGGTGGCGCTGCATAGCCCTGCCCCATTTGATCTGCCAAACCGTACATCGATAAATAAATCTGATACGTACTCTGCAAATCAAAGTTGGCTGTGGTTGACGAGGTATTGAGCATGGCGCAAAGCGTTTCCAATGGAGAGCGTATAATTGCTCCGCGCATACTGATAGCATAAAAATGGTCACTTGAAAAAAGGTCCATGAGCACCGGCCCAACCTCAAAGTTATTCGCCGCAAAAGTTTGCGCCATATCGGCGATGATATTTTGTTCTACCCACGGTGAGATATCGCAGTTGACAAAATAGCGGTACAACTTGCGGCAAATGTAGTAGGCCGTATCTGACTGATTGAAAACGACATCGATGTAGTTAGCATATTCT
>JBIKZM010000276.1:0-2596 GCA_044354735.1 Crocinitomicaceae bacterium | reverse complement strand
AACTTACCCTTATTCTTTTACTTTAAACCTACAGAATGGTTGTTCGTATTCAAGTAATGGGACAATCGATATCATTCCATCGGTCACACTCCCAAGTTTAGTTTTCCCAAATGTCATCTCGACAAGCAGCAATGCGGATAACCACCAATGGAAAATAGACCCGCTCTATGAAAATTGTGCCGCGTTCAACTTGCAGATTCTCAACCGATGGGGTCAGGTCATTTTTGAAACCGACACCGCTCAAAAAGCTTTTGAAGGGAAAAATGAACAAGGTGAAGAACTTGCTGAAGGCATCTATTTTTATCTATTTACAAGTGGAGAACAGAAAAGACACGGCTTTATTCATGTGATCCGTTAAGAACACGTAAATTTGAATCATGAAACGTGTTGTTGTTGGTCTTTCTGGTGGAGTTGACTCCAGTGTAGCCGCACTTTTACTCCAGCAGCAAGGATATGAAGTCATTGGCATGTTTATGCGCAATTGGCATGACCAAAGTGTCACGCTTTCCGACGAATGCCCTTGGATAGACGATTCCAACGATGCTTTACTCATCGCCCAACAACTCGGCATCCCTTTTCAGGTCATCGATTTATCGGAAGCATACAAAGAGCGTATTGTCAACTATATGTTTGCAGAATATCAAGCAGGCCGCACGCCCAATCCAGATGTGCTTTGCAACCGAGAAATCAAATTTGATGTCTTTTTAAAAGCCGCACTCGATTTAGGTGCAGACTATGTGGCAACCGGTCATTATTGTCAGCGCCGTGAAAATGAAGAGCATAGTTTTAGTTTGCTTGCGGGAGCAGACCCTGGTAAAGACCAATCTTATTTTTTGTGTCAATTGAGTCAAGCTCAACTTGCCAAAGCACTATTCCCTATCGGGCATTTACAAAAATCAGCAGTGCGTCAAATTGCACTTGACAACGGCCTCATTACCGCAACTAAAAAAGATTCTCAAGGACTTTGCTTTGTTGGTAAAATAGCGCTCCCTACTTTTCTCCAGCAACAACTCGCTCCAAAAGAAGGGCCTGTTATCGAAGTTTCACCCAACTTGGCTTGCTTCCATGCATACCAAGCACTCACACCCTCAGTTGATCAAATTGAAGCGTTAGCCACGCCATTTTCATACACACCAACAGATGGAAAAGAAGTAACCACACATCAAGGTGCACACTACTACACCATTGGTCAAAGAAAAGGCCTGCATATTGGAGGTAGGCCCGAACCTAGCTTTGTGATTGGAATAGATACGAAAGCTAATGTGGTTTATAGTGGCCAGACAGAAGCGCATCCGGGTCTCAATCGCTGGGCACTCAAATTGAATCCAAATGAGATATCATGGATACAACCCAACAGCAAATTTGAACACCACCACGAACTCGATTGTTTGGTGCGCATTCGGTATCGCCAACCTTTACAAAAAGCGAAACTCATTCGCAGACAAGCCGATGTATACATCCTCTTTGAGAAAAAACAAAAAGGAATTACACCCGGCCAATTTGCCGCTTGGTACCTTGAAAACGAACTTATCGGTTCTGGCGTTATCGCATAAAAAAAAGGACCCGAAAACGAGTCCTTTTTTTGTCTAACTATAAATCAACTATTAATTGAGGATCAGTGCAAAACCCTGCGGTTCTTGACTTAATTTTTCTTCTGAGAAACGAATACTATCTAATAAATCAGCGACTTGAAAAATATTTAACGGGCTTTGCGAACCCATTTGACGGTGCTGATCTAATTTCAATTTCGCTTGGCGAATCAATTTGCTGCGGAGAGATTGAATACTTGTGGTCATGACGTTTGTTGTTAGTTTGGGCTTTGATACGATACATCTAGCCCAAGGTTTCAATACACGAATGAATAATCATGAAACAAAGTAAGTGAAGTCATTTATCTTTCTTATTATGAGTATTTTAACTAAAGTAAAGATTTTGTGTATTTATCAACAATTCATTCTGCTCACCCACCTTAAATTGTTTATAAACGTTCTCAAAGGACATTCTTATATTTGCAATATGAAATATATATTCTTCATGCTGCCTCTTTTCCTGTGGTCTTGCAAAGAGCAAGTTGCCATCGATGAGCAAACCAATACAATTGAACAACCTTCCACTAAAGGTAAACAAGCATTGGCAACCTATGCAGATCGGATGGTGCGCGCCAAACTAGGCATCCAAGCCAATGAAAACTTTGAGTTGAAAATATACCGAGCACAGCTAGATGCAGATGGTATAGAAGATGCAGTCATTACAGTCAATCGCTTAGATTTCGCCATGAAAGAAGCGATGGCAACAGCGAATCCGGCCAAACGCGCAGAACTAGGCTTCATGGGCAACTTCAATTACTTTTTCTTTTTCGATGGCAAGCTCGACATGCTCTCCCCTCCTATTGCCATTCCCTCATCGCCGTTGTTACCTTTGAAGGTCAGTTTTGAAAACCTCAGTTCACCTACTTACAAAGACATTTTAATAGACTTTCGCATTCGCAATGCGAGTTATAAAGACTTTTACACCGTTAGCAACCACACCCCCAGACGCATCTTTCAATTTAAGAATTTCGATGGCTTAGGAACCAATCTAAACGAAGCCTATAACT
>JBIKZM010000275.1:0-2603 GCA_044354735.1 Crocinitomicaceae bacterium | reverse complement strand
GCAAAATCCACAACCCTTGCCCGGCGTTTTGGACATGCTCGCTTTTCTTCAGGCAGCACCTCAAAAAATTGGTCTGGCGACCTCTTCTTCTCAAAAACTGATCGAAACCGTGTTGAGGTGTTTAGAGATTACCCACTACTTTGATTTTACCTATTCTGCAGAATTTGAACCTTATGGTAAACCTCACCCGGGAGTGTACATCAAAGTTGCCGAAGCTTTAGACGTTCAAGCCCAAAGATGTATGGTCATTGAAGATTCGTTCAATGGCGTTCTGTCTGGGCTCGCCGCCAAAATGAAAGTCTGTTGTATTCCCGAAAAAACACACTTTCCAAACCCCCGACTTGCTGTAGCTGATTTCGAATTTACAGACCTTGGGCAATTACTTGCCACGTGGCGCTGACCCACACCTACAATTTGTTATTTTTGTAAGACATGGAGGATTCATTCGACTACCGAGAAGAAACAACTGGCCCAAACGAACAAGAAATTGATAAGGTCTTACGGCCCAAATCTTTAAAAGATTTTGCGGGTCAGCCTGCCGTGGTAGAGAATCTAGAAATCTTTGTGCGTGCGGCTCAGTTTAGAAAAGAACCGCTCGATCACGTCTTGCTGCACGGCCCTCCGGGCTTGGGCAAAACAACCCTCGCTAATATTATTGCCAACGAACTCGGTGTTGGCTTCAAAGTCACCTCTGGCCCTGTTCTGGACAAAGCCGGAGACCTCGCAGGCCTTCTTACCAATCTTGGCGAAGGCGATGTTTTGTTTATAGATGAAATCCACCGCCTCAGCCCTGTTATTGAAGAATATTTGTATTCCGCCATGGAAGACTACGTCATCGACATCATGCTCGATTCCGGGGCAAACGCGCGCAGTATTCAAATCAACCTCAATCCATTTACGCTCATTGGGGCCACTACCCGCTCTGGCTTGCTCACCTCTCCGCTGCGCGCCCGTTTTGGCATCAATGCGCGGCTAGAGTACTACGACTCCAAAACACTTACGGCCATTGTGGAGCGCTCGGCTTCGCTTTTACATATAGGCATTGAAGAAAGCGCCGCCTTCAAAATCGCCAGCCGCAGCAGGGGCACACCCCGTATTGCCAATGCCTTACTCAGACGCGTGCGCGATTTTGCACAAATCAAAGGGTCGGGCCGCATAGACGACGACATCACCGAAATTGCACTCAAGGCCCTCAACGTAGATTCCAATGGCCTAGACGACATGGACTTGCGCATCCTCAAAGTACTCATAGATAAATTCAACGGTGGCCCTGTTGGGCTGAGCACTATTGCCACAGCCATCGGCGAAAACGCTGGCACCATAGAAGAGGTCTATGAGCCGTTTTTGATACAAGAGGGCTTTCTCATGCGCACGCCGCGCGGACGAAAAGCCACCGAAAAAAGCTACAAACACCTCGGCAGAGACCTCGGTTGGGCGCAAAGCGGCTTATTCTGAGATGAAACACGACCAGTACAAAAAACTGATCACCGACAGCGCCAATGCACTTGGTTTTTTCCATGTCGGCTTCTCAACAGCTGACTTTCTCGAAGAAGAAGCACCCCGGCTCGAGCACTGGCTGAAGCAAAATTACCATGGTAAAATGGCTTACATGGCCAATCATTTTGACAAACGCTTAGACCCGCGTTTGCTCGAGCCTGGCACCAAAACCATCATCTCCCTTTTGCTGAACTACTACCCCGAAAAAACCCAGCAAGACCCAGAAGCACCGCAAATTGCAAAATATGCTTATGGTCAAGATTACCATTTCGTGATCAAAGACAAATTGAAAGAGTTGCTTTTTATACTTCGCGAACAAATCGGCGATATCCAAGGAAGGGCTTTTGTAGATTCTGCACCTGTCATGGATAAAGTTTGGGCCAAAAAAGCCGGTTTGGGCTGGATGGGCAAAAACACCAATCTCATCGATCCAAAAAACGGTAGCTTTTTCTTTATTGCCGAACTTTTTGTCGATTTAGAAATCAGTCCTGATGGCCCCATTAAAGATTACTGCGGCACTTGCACACGCTGCACAGACGCCTGCCCTACCGACGCGCTCGCCACACCCTACCTTATTGATGCCTCCAAATGCATCTCCTACCTGACCATCGAATTGAAAGACGCAGATTTACCGAGTGCATTCAAAGGAAAAATGGATAACTGGGCCTTTGGTTGTGATATCTGCCAAGATGTTTGTCCGTGGAATCGTTTTTCGAAAACCCAGCAAGAAGCTGCTTTTGAACCGCATCCTGAATTTTTAAACTTAGCTTGCTCAGAATGGGAAGCGCTCACTGATGAAACCTTTCAAATGCTTTTCGGAAAGAGTGCGCTCAAGCGAACCAAATTTACAGGCTTAAAAAGAAACATACAGTTTTTAAAAAAGCAGCAATAGACGTTTTTCGAAAACCCTTAGTGCTTACCTTTGTTTATAAAGCATCTAAGGATCAAAGAGCAAAATAACATGACACAAAAACGAGAGGCCATCATCATTGGTGCAGGTTTAGTCGGTTCATTATGGGCCGTTTATTTATCAAAAGCTGGATACAACGTCACCATCTACGAACGCCGTTCGGATATCAGAAAAGCTGAAATCAGTGCAGGGAAAT